>CAYTRI010000069.1:0-12873 GCA_964440105.1 uncultured Flavobacteriaceae bacterium | reverse complement strand
TGGTAACAACTTTCGCTTTTAACCAAAGCTCAAGTTACATAACGCGGAACATTATAGAACAAAAATGTTCTATAATCCGACATTATGGTCAAATAGCGATAAGTTATAAGTAATTCTCGGGTATTCCTAGTTATTTTCTAGGTTACTATTGTAGTCCATGCGTTGGCTTAAAACCCGAATAATATAAATTCCGCTTGTAGCTTGAAGATAAAATATGGTGTGTGCTTTATAAGAGAGTCTTTTCAAGTCGGGAATAAATTCTGAAGCATCCCGACCTAAATCCATATTTTCGGAAAGTACATCAAATGCATCATGCATTGCATAAAAATATTATTGCGCTTGCGTTAGCCCGAATTTATAAATGCCAAACTCATACATAGCGGCCAAATCAATTTCGGCTTTTCGGGAGAGTTTATAAACGCCCATCTTCTCGCATACGTGCTTCTACCTCTTTCATGATGTCAGGTAACGATTTGGCACTGACACCGCTTTCAAGGCCTTCAACGAGTTTGGTTTTAAAAGAAAGGAACTTGGTATTGTTAGCTTGGTCTTGACGGACAAGATTCCGCAAGTACTCGCTGTCATTAGTATATTCGCCAGCTTCTATTTGAGCTTTAATCCATTTATCCTGTTGTTCGGTAAAGGTTACCGTTTTTCGAATCGTTCGCATATTATAAATGTTTAAATCATCATACTATTGGTGCAATATAATGATTATAGCTGAGATTACGTTAATAATTAATCCTCATTTACCATAGCTCACTTCATACACATTGCCACTTCGCTCCTATCGTCTCTTGGGCAAAGAGTATTCCATTACCTTTTCAAAAAGTCTTTAGAAAGAAAAAAATCAAAGAAGATTGTAACAACTTTGCCCGCACACCATCTCCCTCAAAAAAGAAAAGATTCTCAATCTTTATTTTTATGCCGTAACCAAAGCTCAACTTAAATAACGCAGAACATTATGATACATTTTGTATTATTGGTTTAGCCCAAAGGCTGAAGCAATAATCAAGAAAGATGATGCGGCTGCCAGTAAGCCTTTTAGGACGAATCAAAAACGCAATTCATAATTCTATATTATGTAAAATATCCCTTAAACGGCTGAGAATCAATTAAAATTTAGAAATCTTTTAGAAGAAAAATTTAGAGAAAGTGTAGTGCCAAACAAGGCAAGCACTCCGACCCGCTCAAAAAAGAAAATGTCTCTCAGACCTTCTCTTTTTATGCCGTTTACCAAAGCAAAGTGTCATAACGCAAGACATTAATAGCACAGATTGATGTATAAGTATTTGTTAATCAATAACTAATTTTAGTAAAAATTTAGTACCTATAATACAAGCTATTTTAGATTGAAGAAATTATGTGATTGAGCATAAAGTAGAATAAAATTGTTCACAGAAAACATCCTTACCTTGTATATTACTTGGATAGTTTTTTGATAACATGCAGCATTACCATAAAAAACAACTTTACCGTCCAGCACGTTTTTCCTTTTTATCGGTTTGGATGAGTTTATCGTTTGCCCAAGTACCAGTAGTTAAAATAGTACCGTCCGCACCATAGAATTCACCATGTCCGTTTCGCTTATCATCTTCCCAGAAACCGATATATTTTTCGCCATTAGGCCAGAAATAAGTGCCTAAACCATTTCTTTTGTCGTTTTCATATGAGCCTTCGTAATGTTCGCCATCCGGCCAGTAAAAAGCACCCTTACCATGCCTAAGGTTATTGTACCACTCTCCCTCGTAACGGCTTCCAGTGTCCAATAAGGCAATACCTATACCATTGGCCTTGTTATCTTTAACCTCACCTACATAATGCAGTTGATTGCCTTTTTTGCTTTTAAACCGCAAGTATTGACCTGAAGATTTCTGTTGTACTAATTTTTGCAGGCGGACAACCTGAATTTTTGCCTTTTCATGTGCGAAACTCAATGAATCATACTGTTGAATCACTTTAGGAGCAACCGATTCTGGTTCTGCCAATGAATCTTCTTCTGCCATGGTTTCCAGTTGAGTGCTATATGCAAAATCTAACCTTTTAAAATTTTCCGTCATTTGTATTCTTAAACGGATTCCTAAAGTATCATTTTCATTATTATCCGATAACGCCTTGTATTGTGCAAGGGCCTTGTTATAATCACCACGTATCAAAAGAGAATCGATACGCATCATTTTATTGAAAATAGTAATCTTGGCTTGCTCAGTAGATTGTTGATTATCTATTTTATTTAGTTGATGCTGTAGACTGTTGGTTCTAAAAAACAATCCGATTGTAATACTAACGGCAGTAACTAACAGTAAATACAGAATTAAAAGTTGTTTTTTCATGTGCTCAAATACTACGTTATTTACGATATAGGCTAGTCATTTAGATGTATGGCGGGCAATTTGTTTTTAACTTTTCTAAAATCTGGGGAAAAATACACATGAAAGCGCATGGTCCAGTTCTGCTTAAATATCCCTGGATTATCAAATGTCTGTCCCTGTGAATACATTACGCCACCGGCAACTGTTAAACGTGGTGTTAAAATATACCCTACTGTTCCTGTTAATCGTAAATCTTCCATGACGCTGCCAACTACTTGTTTTCCACTTTGCATAATCAATTCCGCCTCTGGCGAAATATATAAAGTTTTAGATTCTAGTTTATGGTTATTAAGCGGTACTTTGGCCCGGAACATATAACGCCATCGGTTACGAAATATATAGCTGCTGTTTTCTTCAAAACCTTGTGTCCATCGGTGTTCAATACGTATGCGATGATAAATCATAGCCGAATACAACGGTTGTGCAAATTGGTATTGGTGCCAAATACGCCATTCGGGAACCACGTTACGGTCTGTAGAAGATTCATCAGTATTAAAATTAATGCGCACTACCCCACCCAAACTAAAATTTGTTTTTTTAGAATGGATATACCCTATAGCATGGCGGTTATAAATCTGCGCCACCTGGCCAATAAATGGTGTGTTTTCTGTTTCTTCGAACCTGAAATGTGTTTGCGCATCCCAGAACAATCGCTTGGAAATACGAATATTACCATAGGTATTAAACCAAATTTTCGTTTTTGGGTCTTTAAATTTTGATTTGGATGGAAGTACTTCTCCATCTATACCTTGTGCATGGGTTATTGGCGAATATGCAAAAAATAGAACCATAATTACCAATAAGTTTTTATAACAACCTTTCATCTACTTCTGCTCTTTTTCAGTTGCTAATCCAAATAGCTTCAAAACAACTTTAGGATCAGTTTTCTTGCGAAGCTTTCGTTCCAGTTTCGATGTGTTTTCCTCCCGCAGTTCCAACATTCGTTGGTGTGTGGACTTCATTAAATGATTTAATTCTGAAGCTTCTTTGCAGGTCAGTTCGGTATCGATGCTATCTAAATATGAGGGAATTAAAACTTTACGGTAGGCACCTGTAATTCGTTTTTTAACATCTTCGTCCATTAATGTAGCCATAAATGGGTTCCAAATACGGTCTTGATACGTTTCTTGTATGCGTACCCATTCTTTTGGTAATGCTACAATGGATTGGGCAAGATCAAAAAACTGCTCATAACAAGCGGAAAGTTTTTGTGCAGCATCCAATTTAAGCTTTATGTTCTCTATAGAAGAATAATAACTCAATTTTGTATCCGCTATTTTTTTGAGCTGTAAAAGTGCCTTTTGCTGCTTGTTTGTACCTACAGTATTGGCAGAATCAATAAATTGTTGGAGTACCTTATCCTTGGTGATTAAACCTTCTTCTAGTTTAACGAGCTCTTGCTGCCGTTGCTCATTAACGAGTTTCTTACCTAAACTTGTCTTTACCTCTGCCAAACTTAATGATGCGTATTCTATAAGTTGTTGTACTGTATGTATAGTGTTTGATGAAAAATCAAAATCTGCAGCTTCATTAAGTTCAAAGTTTTGGTTACTTGTTACAGAATCTATAACTACCTGAACATTAATTTGAGTTTTGGGCTTTCCTTTGACCCATAAGTTTTTAATGAGTTTTTCCTTCGGAAGAAATTCCAATATATTTTCATTTTTATAGGCTAAAAATTGTCCAATGGGATTAAGGAAATCCTGATTAATTTTTGCGACAACACCATACAAGTATGCAGCTTCAGCATCTGATAATTTAAGGATATTGAGTTGGGTATTTTCTAAAAAAGAACTGCTAATTTTTTTTGTAGCATTAAACTGACTTTGGATGGAATCCAGTTTTTGTTGTTCCATAGCCGTAAGCGGAAACAAAGGAACCTTTACCTTAAACTCCGGAAGAAATGCAGATTCGCCCAATTCTGATAAAATACCATCTATCTTTTTATAATATGTAGCGTTTTCTGCAAGTAAGTTTTGCATTTTACTGGTAACAACCGGATTGGCTATATTTTCTAACGATTGCCAAGCGGTAATTGCTTTAATATAGCGGGTATCTAAATTTATTGTTTTGGTTTGTCTAGGAATATTCTTGTAAACGATGTTAGTTATAATATTACCGTTTACATCGTTTTGTATACTTTGCAATACACCATCATTAAAGAACCAATTTTCAGCTGCACCAAGGCCTGTGGTTTCAAAAAGAGACCATTCGTCATGGGCCAAACCATTTCGTAAAAACCGACCTGCCAATGTAAGACTGTCATTTTCAATTTTAAAATTGCGTTGGGGAACACCGTTATTAAAGGTGATGTCACTCTTAAAAAGGGTCTTTGCTATCTCTGAATCTTCAATCTTATGTACACTATAAAGCCAAGTACCATCTGGCTTTCCGTTTAGCATATTGCCCGTAGCTTTTTCTTGGATACCACTTATGGCAACACGGTATTGATAATCTACTACCTGAGATTCATTATTGGACTGGAACGTACCAAACTGGAATTTCCATGTACCCGTAGGGAAATTGTTTTTAAAGCTTCCGGAAAAATCAAAGGAATAGTCCTCTTCTTGTAAAAGTGCATCTAAATTGGCCTTACGAAGACGAAAAGGACCATTAAGTATAGTATCACCATTAGCTAGAAGATAGGTGTAATCCGCGACACCTATATATCCAGAAACGTTTAATTGCCCTTGATAACGTTGATTTTCCTGTGCTTTTACTGAAGTAGCCAGTAAACATAGGAATAGTATTATTGTAATAATACCTACAAAACGTATGTTTTTGATTTGAGTCACGCCCTTTAGAATGATAGTTAGTTCATTACTAATACGAGCGGTTTTAGAATTTAGATGTTTTAACTGCGTCAAATTAAAAACTATCTGCTTCCTGAAGAAAAATAAAAATTACTTTACCAAAGTTACTTTAACAGCATTCATTCCTTTCATGCCCTTTTCTAACTCAAAAGTAACATTGTCATTTTCTGCAATCTCATCGATTAGGCCACTAACATGGCAAAAGTATTTTTCTTGGTCTGCAGCGTCAATTATAAAACCAAATCCTTTAGAGGTATCGAAGAAAGAAACTTTGCCAGTTCTTACTGGATCAAACTTTTCTTCATCTCCTTCTTCCTTTTTAGGAATACCTAAAACAATGTCTTCTGCTTCAATCTCAACCTTCATAGTTGGGTCTGGTGGAGTATCCACAAGATTCCCATTAAAGTCAACATAGGCTAATGGTATTCCACCACCATTTTCTTTGGCTTCTGCCCTACGCGCTTCTTTTTTCTTTTGTTTTAATTCACGTTTCTTTAAACGCTTCTTTTCTTTTTCACTTTTGCTAAAAGTCTGTTGAGATTTTGCCATTTTATAATTTAATTATGTAAAGATAAAGTAAATGGATGGTAACATCAAATACTAAAAAAGCCTATCATAAATGATAGGCTTTTTATTAGATCTTAAAGTATATAGTTAGATAACTTTTACGTTAACTGCGTTTAAACCTTTTTTTCCTTGTTCTAAATCAAACTCAACCTCGTCGCCTTCGCGAACTTCGTCAATTAATCCAGATACGTGTACAAAGTGATCTTTGTCTACGCCTTCTTCAGTGATAAAACCAAAACCTTTAGTGTCATTGAAGAATTTTACTGTTCCTTTACTCATTGTAATGTAATTATATTAATAATACTTTTTGAATTACAAAGATGATGCCATTAAATTGATTTACAACTATTTAATTGAATAATTTTTTGTTTTTAATTAAATCTTATAGATTTTCCCACCAGATTTTGGAGCTTGATTTCTGCTCTCCTAATAAAATTTCTTCACCTATTCTAGGCGTTATGTAGTTTAACTGAAGTGTTTCTGCTTTGACTTTAAACCGATTCACTGGATCTGTCCAATCATGCAATGCCAATTTGAATGCACCCCAATGAATTGGCATTACTAGTTTTGCTTTTAAATCTACTCCTGCTTGTGCTGTTTCTTCTGGGAACATATGAATATCTGCCCACATTTTATTGTATTGTCCACATTCTAGCATGGCAAAGTCAAAAGGACCATAGGCCTCCCCTATTTCTTTAAAATGCTGAGCATAACCACTATCTCCACTAAAAAATAAGTTTTCAGTGTCAGATTTAATTACCCAGGACGCCCACAAGGTGCTTTGCCTGTTATTAAATTTTCTGCCAGAAAAATGTTGGGCAGGAGTACATACAAATTCTAATTCTTTAAAAGCTTCTGTATCCCACCAATCTAACTCTATAATGCGTTCTTTTTCTATTCCCCAAGCTTCTAAATGTGTGCCTACGCCAAGAGGTGTATAAAACAGCTCTACTTTATTTTCTAATTTTTTTATAGATGAATAATCTAAATGGTCATAATGGTCATGAGATAATAATACTGCATCTATGGAGGGTAATTTTTCAATTTCAATAGGCATTTCTTTATTGAATCTGTTGGCTCCTAATAAATTATGTGGAGCAGCAACTTTACTAAACATGGGGTCTATTAAAATATTCTTTCCATCTATTTGAAGTAAAAAAGACGAATGTCCAAACCAGATTAAACGAGTATTACTTTTATAATCAGCAACATTTGTCGAATCAATCTTTTGGACTTCAACATTTTTAGACGGACTACCATTTGGCACTTTGGTAAAGAAAAATTTACGAGCTAAGCTTAGGGTTTCACCAAAACTTAAGTCTTTAGGCACATCTCTTTTGTTTACAAATTGACCCTCATTATAATTACCAGATTTCGAATATATTATTTTCTGTTCTTTTGAAACATCTCCGCCAAAACTTGGATAAAAATTCACAAAAAGGAAATAAACAAGAATTAATATTCCTGCAATAGCAAGCATAGTCCAAAGCATACGTTTTAGATATTTTATAAATCTTTTCAAAAAATGAATTTGATCTTAGTAAGTGCTTGCTATACTTTCTCCTTCATAAGTTACTCTATAGATAGCATCTCCATAATCATCAGAAATTAACATAGAACCATCTTTTAAAAACAAAAGGTCTACCGGTCTACCAAAGGTTTCTTGTGCTTCTTGATCTAACCATCCATCTAAAAAGGTTTCATAACTAACTGCTTTATTGTCCTCTAGTGTAACCAAAGAAATTCTATAACCTACTTTTTTACTTCTATTCCAAGAACCGTGTTCAGCAATAAAGGCGGTATTCTTATAACTGTTTGGAAACATAGACCCTGTATTAAATTTAACTCCTAGTGGGGCCACATGCGCTCCTAAAGCTTGCACTGGCGCAACAAAGTCTGAACATGGTTTTTGGTCGCCAAACTCTGGGTCTTTTACCGTGCCGCCATGGCAATACGGATATCCAAAATGCTCTCCAGCTTCCGCAACTCTATTTAACTCACAAGGCGGTATATCATCACCCAGCATATCTCTTCCATTATCAGTAAACCATAGTTCTTTGGTCTCTGGATGCCAGGTAAAGCCAACACTATTTCTTACTCCATTAGCATAAATTTCTCTATCACTACCGTCGGCATTCATCCTTGTTATGGTAGCATATCGCTTATCAGAAACGGTAGAATCACAAATATTACAAGGTGCGCCAACTGGCACATATAATTTATCATCTGGACCAAAAGCAATATACTTCCAACCATGGTGAAATTCTGTAGGGTAATCATCGTAAACAATAACTGGCTCTGGAATACTATCTAGATTCGCTTCAATATCATCATATCGTAAAAGTCTACCTACCTCCGCAACATATAAGGAACCATCTTTAAAAGCGATGCCATTAGGTACTTCTAGAGTAGAATCTAAAACGCTTATATGATCTGCTCTATAATCATTATCCAAATCTTGGACAGCATAAACAGTTTTATCATTTCGAGTACCAACAAACAATGTCCCATCATCACCTATAGCCATAGAGCGAGCACCGTCTATTTTATCTGCATAAACTTCAATTTTAAAACCATCTGGTAAATTTAATTTGTCAATAGGTAGTTCAGAAATTGGCTCGTCATACTGAATTACCTTTTTATCTTCAGTATTATTTGCTTTTTGCTTACAGGAATAGCTGACGCTTAATAAAATCGTAATAACAAGAATGCGATTTAAAAAAAATGTTTTCATAAGTACTGTTGTAAGTTGGTTTTAAAATAATTGGCACTATCGGTTATACTTTGAATTGAATTTTGGGCATAATTACCACCCTGCTCTAGATAATAATATTCTAAACCAGTCTGGTCTAGATTAGTTAGCATTTTTTGATAATCAATTGACCCATTACCTAATTCGGAATAATCTCGGGTTACTTTATCCATATCTTTAATATGCCACATTACAAAACGTTCTGGATCTTTAGCAATTAACTCTGCAGGACTCAATTTTGAAGAGTGAACTGCCCAATATAAGTCTAGCTGAAGCTTTACAAGGTTTGAGTCAGTTCCATTCATGATAATATCATAACCTATTTCACCTTTTTCTTCTACAAATTCAAAATCGTGATTATGATATGCAAATTTTAATCCTGATTTAGTAACCTGCTCCCCTATTCTATTAAGTTTTTCCGTTAATCTTCTAAAGCTTTCAATATTTCGATACTTGGGAGCTAACCAAGGCCAAGTAACATAGCTCATATTTAGCTCTTTTGCACCTTCAATACATTTAGAAACATAATTGTCTAGTTCATCAACAGAGGCTTCAAAATAATCTGAAAATCCATAATGACAACTTGAAGTTGTTAAACCGTTATTCTCTAGAATGCTTTTGAATTCACTTGCACTGTGACCATAATAGGTTTCGCTTTCAGGATTGAAACCATAAAGTTCTAAATCTTCATAGCCTAAATCCTTCACTATTTTTAAGCTTCCTATGAGGTCTTTTTCCATTGCATCACGGATTGTAAATGCTTGGAGACCCATTTTATATTTTGACATCGTATTTGAAGATAAACAAGAAATAGGTAGCAGTGTTGTAGCCGATAGTAAACCTGTTTGTTTTATAAAACGTCTTCTTTTCATACTGCGTAACCTAGTTCTTCAAAAATACTGAAAATGAACTAGTCTAAAACTTTTACATTACCACTGTATGAGATATTGTTTCGGTGTGTACTATTTACATTAATATCGGCCCTCATGTTTGGAAAAATAATAACCCTAAAGTCATAGTTTTCAGTATCCTGATTAGCTTTAAAGCGTAATGTGTAACGTTTTTTCTGTTCATCAAAATCCGTTTCCAAATCTTTTAGAAGCCCATTGAGTTCAATACCTATATTAGTAGAATTATAATTTGTTACAATTCTACGCTCACCATAATAAGGTAATTGTGCCTTAATACTATCTCCTTTTATGATAAGGGAGTTCGTATTTCCAATTAGACTTATTTGATTGGCAGTATTTCCAGGAGCAATTAAGCCTGAGTTTGCTATACTGTTTAGAGCCGTAGATGGTAATGGATAAGCCCAATCTGAGTTGATTTCAAAATTTTTATCTGCTACTAGTTGATGTAGTTGATTTTTCTGTTCAGTAGTAAATGAGGTTTTTTTAGAAGAATTACAAGAAGTTATAATTATGAGAGTGATAATTATAATTAAGATATTTTGATTTGTTTTCATGATATCAAGTTTTAATTTTCCGTGAACATACGTTCCAAAATCGTGTTTGCAAATGATAAATGAGTAATCGCAGTCTATTACTTGGTAATCTTACCATATTAACTAGTCGGATTAAAGTAAAACAGCTTAATTGTTAAGCTTAGAAATAGTATTCTAATTTAAATATTATATTTAAGAACTAACTAGACCAACACTTATGAGATTTCTATGCACTAAGGCATTTCTTTTCTTGTGTTTTATAGTTTTTAAACCAAGTTCTGCTCAAGTTTAACCAAGAAATTCAATTACAAATCGACCAGAATTTAAAACAATAGTATTATCGCAAGAACGGATGATTGTAAAATATAAACACAGATTTATTTATGAGGTTTAATATTGTAAAATACAGTAATTTTATTAATGACCTAAACAATCAAATTTTTACTATAAATTTCCGCACAGGCTTGATGTTTTTAATAAAAAAAGGCCTGTGTTTTAAGTTAAAATTGCAATAGTTATTTGGCTTTAATGGATTATCTATTTTGAAATATTAGAAAAAACCTTAAAATCATTCTACATTCCTAAATCTTTCAAACAATACAAGCTTTTTCTTAGTGTTAATAAAGTATACACCTGTTAATAGTATTACAGCAGCTATTATAGATTGTGTAGTAATTACTTCATTTAAAAAAAACCATCCTAAAAACAAAGCCACAATTGGATTAACATAAGTATTGGTGGCTACTTTTTCTGGAGAAACATGCTTTAGTAAAAAGTTGAACGATGTAAAAGCAATTATACTTCCAAAAATTACTAAAAGTAACATTACCCATTGCGTTTGCACTTGCCATTCTGTTGGAGATGACCATTCTTCCCCAAAACTTAAACTCATTACTCCTAGAATAATGCCCCCAGTGAGCATTTGATAACCTGTATTTACAAAATAGTTTTCGGGTAAATCTGCTTTTTTAACAAACAAGCTTCCATATGCCCAACTAAGCATTGCTGTAAATATCATTAATAATAGCAAACAAAGCTTTCATTTGGTTATCCGAAATATCACTATCATGAATTGACGTTTTTAATACGGAAGCTTTATGATGATCAGAGTCTATTTCGACAGTAGCTTTTATATATGCTGAAGTAGCTCCATCAGAGATTAAAAAACCCTTTGCGTTACTCTTTAAAATACTTGCTTTGTGGTGGTCAGAGTCAATATCTTCTCCTACTGTATTTAAAACAGAAATTAAGTCTTTCTCTTTAAGGTTTTTTTCTAGCAAAAGTTTGATATACCTAGCCTTTACATGATTACTAGTAATGTTTTCAACCTCTTTAAGAACTTTATAAGAGCCACCTTGCTTATATATTCTATTTACTCCTTTTTCTGCCCCTAGCGTTGTTGTTCTTACTACCTCTAAAAGAATTTCCGACAGCCATTTTTTTCCTTCACTATCAAAACTTTTTTGAGAACCGCCTACAAAATATTTCTTTATTAAACGACCAGAATTTTCTGGTTCAATAAAAATTTTTCGTCGGCTTCCAAAGGCAGATTTCTTTATTTCTATATAGCCATTATTAGAAATGGCGATTACATCTGCGTCATCATCAAATAAAGTTATTTCACCTTTATATTCTAATGAAAAATTGTTTCCAAAGCCATTTTTAATAGAGACCGTGGTCTTACCATTACTAGACACGTTTACTGAAGTGCTTTTCTTTTGGCCATTTAATGCAACTGAACTAATTAGTATTACAATAAAAATTAGTTTAAAAAGAAATGTGGTAATGATTTTTGATAGTTGTACCATGATTGTTCGCTTTTTGATTAATGAATAAATGATTTGATTGTTTTTGATTGACAAGGCAAATATGTAACGAACTAGGTTTTTTAAAAAATTGAATGTAGTAGACTGGACAATTTATATCATGAATTGTACAAATCAGTATTTTTTTAATTCTAATCCTTTAATGGACCATGATAGGTAGCCAGCATGCGACTATTTTGAAAAAGCCTTAGCGTTGCCCATTTTTCCTCTTTAGGCTTTTCTAATATGAAAGAATAATTAGTCCCTTCATATTCAAAAATTAAGGAAACTTGTATATTTTCTATACTATCTATTTTATATCCGTATTCTAGTACTTTAGCATCATATGCTGGTATTCTTTTTTGGCCGTCAGTATTTTTTGCATCAGGAATAAATATGTTGAACAAAGTTATCCTCTTATTAGAAAGAGTAAACATACCACCATCATCACCTGATTTTTTAGAGGAAGTAATCCTGTATGGAAAATAACCCCAAGCCGAATCTTTAACCGATTCGATTAATTTTAAATGTTTTTCTTGTTGCTTGATTATTTTTCGTTGTTCTCGCAATTCTTTTTTTGACAATTTTTGCTGTGAAAAGATAGATGCCGAAATAAAAAGCAAACATATACAGGCTAGAAAACTTCTCATAATCAAAAATTTCTTAAAAATAAAGAATTATTCTAATTTTCTAAAACGCTCAAAAAGTACAAGTTTCTTTTTGGTATTGATAAAATAAACTCCAGCAAGAAGTATAATTGCAGCTATGATAGACTGTAGTGTAATTTTTTCATTTAAAAATAACCAACCTAAAAATAAAGCTACAATGGGGTTAACATAAGTATTTGTAGCCACCTTTTCCGGAGAAACATGTTTTAATAAAAAGTTGAATGAAGTGAAAGCGACTATACTGCCAAATAATATTAATAAAACCATAGACCATTGCGTATTTGACGCCCACGTTTGTGGTAATGACCAAGGTTCATTAAAGGCTAAACTCATTATGCCAAGCATTATACCAGCATTAAGCATTTGATAACCAGTATTCACAAAATAATTTGATGGTAAATCTGCTTTCCTAACAAATAAGCTTCCATATGCCCAACTAAGCATTGCTGTAA
>CAYTRI010000068.1:0-12942 GCA_964440105.1 uncultured Flavobacteriaceae bacterium | reverse complement strand
AATCGTAAATTCGCATCATAACGAGGATTGAACTATGCTAGATAAACTGAATATTGTAAAGCAACGTTTTGATGAGGTTTCTGATCTTATCATACAGCCAGATATTATTTCTGACCAAAAACAATACGTCAAGCTAAACAAAGAATACAAAGATTTAAAAGCGCTCGTAGATAAGCGTGAGCAGTATATTGAACTAACTAATAATTTGAGTGAGGCAGAAGAGATTATCTCAGATGGAAGTGATGCTGAGATGGTTGAAATGGCCAAAATGCAGTATGATGAGGCTAAAGCGGGTATTCCTAAGTTAGAAGACGAAATAAAGGTGATGCTTATTCCCAAAGACCCTGAAGATGAAAAGAATGTGGTGATGGAGGTTAGGGCAGGAACTGGTGGGGACGAGGCAAGTATTTTTGCTGGAGATTTATACCGTATGTATGCTAAATATTGCGAATCTAAAGGATGGAAAACCAATATCATGGATTTGAGTGAAGGTACCAGCGGAGGGTATAAAGAAATTCATTTTGAAGTTTCTGGTGAAGACGTTTACGGAACCTTAAAATTTGAAGCAGGAGTCCACCGTGTGCAGCGTGTACCGCAAACCGAAACACAAGGTAGGGTGCATACTAGTGCTGCTACAGTAATGGTAATTCCTGAAGCAGAAGATTTTGATGTTCAGATAGAACAAAAAGATGTTCGTGTTGATTTTTTCTGTTCTTCTGGACCAGGAGGACAATCTGTAAATACAACATATTCTGCGGTGCGTTTAACACATATTCCTACTGGGTTAGTGGCGCAATGTCAGGATCAAAAATCGCAACATAAAAACAAGGAAAAAGCGTTTAAAGTATTACGGTCTAGATTGTATGATTTAGAGCTTGCTAAAAAGCAAGAAGAAGATGCAGCCAAGAGAAATTCTCAGGTTAGTAGTGGTGACCGTTCTGCTAAAATCCGAACGTATAATTACCCGCAAGGGAGGGTTACAGACCACAGAATTGGATTGACTTTGTATGATTTGCAGAATATTATCAATGGTGATATTCAAAAAATTATTGATGAGTTAATGTTGGTTGAGAATACTGAAAAATTAAAAGAAGCTTCAGAGATATTTTAAATTAGTAGTTAGTAGTTAGTAGTTAGTAGTTAGTAGTTAGTAGTTAGTTGAGGATTAGTATGTGATAATGTTACACTGAGTTTGTCGAAGTGTAATCGAATTAAAAAGGGCGAAAAAAGAGTATTTTATTATTTGTAAAAACATAAGGAAATGGAATTAAAGGATAAAACAACCGAAAAACTTAATTCTGAATTAAATACTCTAAAACTTGCTTCGGGAGTTCTAATAGGAATACTATTAGTAATATTAGGTGTTGTAGTATATCTGCTATTGAGTAAGGGTAATAATGGTACACTTTTATCAATTATAGTAATTCCCATTGCTTTGAGTCCTATTATTGCGATGAGTCTTGTAAAGATGAAAAAGATAAAAACGGAATTAGAAAGTAGACTTAATCAAAAGACAGATTAATTTAATACCTCTCGACTACGAGGTGAAATTACATGAAAACAGAAGAAATAGTATCCCAAATCAAAAAAAAGAAATCCTTTCTATGTGTTGGTTTAGACACGGATTTAGAAAAGATTCCAAAACACCTTTTACAAGAAGAAGACCCCATTTTTAGCTTTAATAAAGCCATTATTGATGCTACACAAGAGTATTGCGTGGCTTATAAACCAAATATTGCCTTTTATGAAGCTTATGGACTAAAAGGGTGGAAGTCTTTAGAAAAAACCATTAAATATTTAAACTCTAATTATCCAGAGCAGTTTACAATTGCAGATGCTAAACGAGGTGATATTGGAAATACGTCGACTAGATATGCAAAAGCATTTTTTGAGGAACTAGCTTTTGATTCTATAACTATTGCACCATATATGGGTAGAGATTCGGTAGAGCCTTTTCTTGAATTTACAGATAAGCATACCATTCTATTAGCACTAACATCAAATCAAGGAGCTTTCGATTTTCAAACGAAAACCATTGAAAATCAAGAGCTATATAAAGTGGTATTAGCTGTTTCTAAGACTTATAAGAATGCAGACAATCTTATGTACGTTGTTGGAGCTACTAAAGCTGAGTATTTGAAGGATATACGTAAAATAGTACCCGATAGTTTTTTACTTGTTCCAGGAGTAGGCGCACAAGGAGGAAACCTACAAGAAGTTTGTAAATACGGTATAAATTCTAATATAGGTTTATTAGTTAATTCTTCTCGTGGAATTATATATGCTTCTAACAAAGAAGATTTTGCAAGTAAAGCTGCTCTAAAAGCCGAAGAAATTCAAAAACAAATGGAAGAGGAGTTAGAAAAACTAAACTAAATCTTCTAATATTTTTTTGATGTTCTGTGCTTTACGTTCAAAGAACTCACCCAACTTTGTATCGATATAATTTGCATCCATCGCTTTACTTAAAAAGTTCTCGTAACGGTATTGTAAAACTGCTACTGAATGACTCCCACTTGTGATTGGAGTTACTGCTCCAACTCTGCAATATTGATTTTCCATAGTTCAAAAGATTTGTTCTAACAAAGATACGTTCAAAACTAAGTTTTAGACTATAGGTAAAATGTCTACACACCTAAAAATCAGGCAGTTTGTCTAATATTTAACTAACAATTAGCAGTTGCAGGGTGTTTTGTCTGTTTCGTTGGCTAAAAATTAACGTACTTTTAGAAAAAATTTAGATTGCTTCACTACACCAAATATTTACATAAATCTTCAGATGAATGGGTGACTTTTGTACATGGTGCAGGAGGGAGTTCTACAATTTGGTATAAGCAATTAAGGGACTTTAAAAAGCACTTTAATATTTTATTACTTGATTTACGAGGCCACGGTAACTCTAAGCCTAATTTAAAAGATGCATTTAGTGATAAATATACTTTTGATTCTATCACAGACGACATTGTTGAGGTAATTGATTTTGAAGGCATAGAAAAATCCCATTTTATTGGAATATCTCTAGGTACAATTTTAATAAGAAATCTAGCAGAGAAATATCCTTCACGTGTGGCAAGCATGGTGATGGGTGGTGCTATTATGAAGTTAAACCTTCGCTCTCAAGTATTAATGAGGTTAGGCGTAATTTTTAAATCTATAGTACCCTACATTTGGTTATACAAGTTTTTTGCTTTTGTAATTATGCCAAATAAGAACCATAGGGAGTCGCGATTGCTTTTTGTTAGAGAAGCCAAGAAACTTTATCAAAAAGAATTTATAAGGTGGTTTAAGCTTACATCAGAGATTAATCCTTTATTACGCTTTTTTAGAACAGTAGATATAGAAATTCCTACGCTTTACATTATGGGTGGTCAAGATTATCTTTTTTTACCTACCATAGAGAAGGTGGTGAAATCGCATCGCATGTCGCAATTAGCAGTTATTGATGATTGTGGGCATGTAGTAAATGTGGAACAACCAGATATATTTAACAATAGGGTAATTGATTATTTAACCGGGTTAAAATAGTTCTATTCCAATTAATTACTAAAATTAAAAAAACCGATGCGAACATCGGTTTTTAAACTAACTAACTCAAAAAAATGCTAACTCAAATAACATTTATAAAAATAAATTCTAATCTTTTCTCTAGCTTAAATAAGACTATAAATGCTATTTTTCTTACAATAATAACGGTCTTTTTTAGGTGTTATTGTTTGCCTTAGTCCTGAAGCGCAAAAACTTTTTTTAGCAAATCACTTGTTCGCGAAGAAATTTTAGTCCGTATTTCCTTTTCTTCAACTTCTATCATAGTATAAACACCTGTAAGCGCCTCTTGGGTAACATAATCAGTCAAATCCGGGTTAACATCATTTGTTAATGGTAGGTTATTGTATCTGGTAATTAAATTACTCCAGATTTTATCGGCTCCTACTTTTTCAAAAGAACTTTTAATAATTGGGTTAAACTTGTCATATAGTTTGGTTTCTGTGCCTTGTTGTAGATAATTAGTTGCCGCATTATCATCCCCCAATAATATATTTTTTGCATCATTAAAGGTTATTCCTTTAACAGCATCAATAAAGATGGGTGTAGCCTCACTAACTGCATCTTCAGCAGCTCTATTTAATACTTTTAATCCTTCATCAGCTAGATTACTAAGCCCTATTTTGCGTAATGTGTTATCTACTTTTTGAAGCTCTTCTGGAAGTAAAATTTTTACAAGCTCATTTTTATAAAAACCATCTTCTAAAGTTAGCTTGCTAACTTGTTTTTCAATACCCATATTTAGCGCTTCTCTAAGTCCACCAGCAATCTCTTCATTTCCTAAAGCACCTCCCTGCGGTAATTGATTTACAACTTGTTGCAATTCTGCACAGCCTAAAAATTGAAAAATAATTAAGAATACTAGTATCTTTTTCATAATAGATTTATTTAATTAAAATTACTACTTAAAAATTGGGCTATATGGCTGGTTTACTATTTTTAAGAAAAAACTAAGGTCTTATTATTACAAACCATTGTTTTATGGCTAACATGAAGTTTTACCGCTGTAGCAAGAACAATTTTCTCTAAATCCTTTCCTTTGGTAATAAAGTCTTTTATGGAATGCGAATGCGAAACCGTAGTAACGTCTTGCTCAATAATTGGTCCAGCATCTAATTCTTCTGTAACGTAATGGCTAGTCGCCCCTATAATCTTTACTCCCCGTTTAAATGCTGCATGATACGGTTTAGCCCCTGCAAAAGCTGGTAAAAATGAATGGTGAATGTTGATTATTTTATTTGGATAAACATCTATGAGCCTGGAGGAGACAATTTGCATATATCTAGCTAAAACGATAAAATCTATTTTATGCTCACCTAATAATAGCAATTGTTCTGTTTCGGCTATTTCCTTATTTTCTTTACTAACAGGAATATGAAAAAAGGGAATATTAAATTGTTTAGCTATGTAGGCTAAATTATTATGATTACTTAAAATAAAAGGAATTTCTACAGCTAGTTCTCCAGAATTGTATCTGCTAAGCAAATCATAAAGGCAGTGATTGTATTTTGAAACAAAAATGGCCATTTTAGGTTTTACATCTTGTTGATGCGAACTCCAATCCATTTTATAAATGACTCCAAGTCGACCATTAAAATCCAAATCAAATCTAGACTTGTTAAAACTAGAATCAAATTCACACTCTAAACGCATAAAAAAGACCTTAGTTTCGTTGTCTACATGTTGGTCTAGATATACAACATTACCATTCTTTTTATGTATAAATTGTGTTACGGCGCTTATGATACCAGTTTGGTCAGGACAGTGTATTAAAATGATAAGTTTCAAATTATAACTATTTAGTCTTCAAAATTATGGTATTCCAAAAAGTATAGTGTTGAACCTAACAATTTTTATAAAATTCTAAATACAATCCTTTTTTCTTTGCATTTATCGTAAATTGCACCCTATAATTCTACCCTTTTTTGCTAATGAAACAAGATACGCCTTATCAGCCAAAACATAAAATTAGAATTGTAACTGCAGCATCCTTATTTGATGGTCATGACGCTGCCATTAACATTATGCGTAGAATTATCCAAGCTACTGGTGTAGAAGTAATTCATTTAGGTCATGACCGTAGTGTTGCTGAGGTTGTAGATTGTGCAATTCAAGAAGATGCTAATGCAATTGCGATGACCTCATATCAAGGTGGTCATAACGAGTATTTTAAGTATATGTATGATTTGCTTAAAGAAAAAGGCGCAGAACATATCAAGATTTTTGGCGGTGGTGGTGGCGTAATACTTCCTGAAGAGATTAAGAATCTGATGGATTATGGAATTACCAAAATTTACTCTCCTGACGATGGTAGAAAAATGGGGCTCCAAGGAATGATTAACGATTTGGTTATGAAAGCCGATACTGCAGTTCCACAGTTACAAAGCAATAAGAAATTAAGTTTGCAAGAATTGCTAATGGTTAAGGATACTAATGCAATAGCGCGCATGATTTCACTTGCTGAGAATCGCCATGATGAGTTCGAACAGCATTTCTCTAACTTAAAAGCGCCAAATAATAAAGTTCCAGTTTTAGGTATTACAGGTACCGGTGGTGCTGGAAAATCTAGTTTAGTAGATGAACTTGTTCGACGATTTTTAATAGACTTTCCAGATAAAAACCTTGGTATAATTTCTGTTGACCCATCTAAACGCAAAACGGGAGGTGCTTTGCTAGGAGATCGTATTCGAATGAATGCTATTAATAGTGAACGTGTTTATATGCGCTCTTTGGCAACTAGGCAATCTAATCTGGCACTATCTAAACATGTAAGTGAAGCGGTAGATATTTTAAAAATTGCAAATTTTGACCTTATTATCTTAGAAACATCGGGAATAGGACAATCCGATACTGAAATTCTTGAGCACAGTGATGTTTCTCTTTATGTAATGACTCCCGAGTTTGGTGCTGCAACTCAGTTAGAAAAGATAGATATGCTAGACTTTGCTGATATAGTAGCCATTAATAAGTTTGATAAGCGAGGTTCATTAGATGCTTTGCGTGATGTAAAAAAACAATACATGCGTAATCATGGACTTTGGGATGTAAATCAAGATGATTTGCCAATTTATGGTACTATTGCTTCTCAGTTTAATGATCCAGGAATGAATCGATTGTATAAATCGATTATGAATATTTTGGTAGATAAAGTAAATGCTAAATTAGAATCTAGTTTTGATGTTGGTAATGAAATGACTGAAAAAATATTTGTTATTCCTCCTGCTAGAACAAGATACCTATCAGAAATCTCAGAAAATAATCGTGCTTATGATAAACTCGCCAATGAGCAAGCAAAAGTCGCACAACGGTTGTTTGGGATTTTTATGACAATTTCCTCGGTTTTAGATTTAAGCTCGATTGATCAGGAACAATCACTACTATTAAAAACAGGTATAGATGAGGATAAAGTTCTCTTAGATGCTAAAAATGCAGATAAAGATTTACTAAAATTACTGCTAAAAGAATTTGATAGGGTTAAAATGGATTTGAATCCTTATAACTGGGACTTAATTTTAAATTGGTCTCAAAAAGTAGAAAGCTACAAAGCTCCAATTTACTCTTTTAAGGTTCGTGACAAGGAAGTTAAAATTGAAACACACACTGAGTCTTTATCACACTCTCAAATACCAAAAGTTGCCTTACCTAAGTATACAGGATGGGGAGATTTATTAGGCTGGATGCTTCAAGAAAATGTTCCTGGAGACTTTCCTTATACTTCAGGTTTGTATCCATTTAAAAGAACAGGAGAAGACCCAACTAGAATGTTTGCTGGAGAAGGTGGTCCGGAACGTACAAATAGAAGATTTCATTATGTGAGTTTAGACATGGATGCAAAGCGTTTATCTACAGCTTTTGATTCCGTTACACTTTACGGCAATGACCCTGGTCATAGACCCGATATTTATGGAAAGATTGGAAATGCAGGGGTTTCTATTTGCTGTTTAGATGATGCAAAAAAACTATATTCAGGTTTTGATTTAAGCAATCCTATGACATCGGTAAGCATGACTATAAATGGCCCTGCTCCTATGCTTTTAGGCTTTTTTATGAATGCTGCCATTGATCAAAACTGCGAAAAATACATAATTGAGAATAGTTTAGAAAAAGATATTGAAGCTAAAATCAATAAAATATATAATGCAAAAAAAGTTGAAAGACCAAGTTACATTGGCGATTTGCCAAAAGGGAATAATGGGCTTGGATTAATGCTTTTAGGTGTTTCTGGTGATGAAGTTTTACCAAGTAATGTTTATGAAAAAATAAAGCAAGAAACGTTAAGCCAAGTTAGAGGAACAGTACAGGCAGATATTCTAAAGGAAGATCAAGCACAAAATACCTGTATTTTTTCTACAGAATTTGCTTTAAGATTAATGGGTGATGTTCAAGAGTATTTTATTGAACAGAATGTTAGAAATTTTTATTCCGTATCTATTTCTGGTTATCACATTGCAGAAGCCGGCGCAAATCCAATATCACAGTTGGCATTTACCCTATCTAATGGTTTTACTTATGTAGAGTATTATTTGAGCAGGGGAATGGATATTGATAAGTTTGGTCCAAACCTATCTTTCTTCTTTTCTAATGGAATAGACCCTGAGTACGCCGTTATCGGTCGTGTTGCCCGCCGTATTTGGGCAAAAGCAATGAAAGAAAAGTATGGTGCTGGTCCACGTGCGCAGATGTTAAAATATCATATTCAAACTTCTGGGAGAAGCTTACACGCTCAAGAAATTGACTTTAATGATATTCGTACAACGCTTCAAGCTTTATATGCTATATATGATAATTGTAACTCATTACACACCAATGCGTACGATGAGGCAATTACCACACCTACTGAAGAATCTGTAAGGCGAGCGATGGCTATTCAGTTGATAATAAATAAAGAGTTAGGATTAGCAAAAAATGAAAATCCATTACAAGGCTCTTTTATTATAGAAGAATTAACTGATTTAGTAGAAGAGGCAGTGTTATTAGAGTTTGATAGAATAACAGAAAGAGGAGGAGTCCTTGGTGCAATGGAAACAATGTATCAAAGATCTAAGATACAAGAGGAAAGCTTGCATTATGAAACCTTAAAACATTCAGGGGCTTTTCCAATAATAGGAGTAAATACCTTTTTAAGCTCTAAAGGTTCTCCAACTATACTGCCGGCAGAAGTTATAAGAGCTACTGAAGAAGAAAAGCTAAATCAAATAACAACTTTAGAAAATTTGCATAACAGAAATGTAGCAAAAGCAGATTCACTACTAAAAGAATTACAGCTGTCAGCAATAAAAAATGAAAATATTTTTGAAAAGCTAATAGAGGTTTCTAAATATTGTTCCTTAGGTCAAATTACTAATGCTCTTTTTGAAGTTGGAGGTCAGTATCGCAGAAACATGTAGGCAGAGAGCCTATTTTCAAAAGCTTGTGCATAGAAAATAATGCGAATCGCTTATGCTGAGCGAACCTGCACGGTAACGGGCAGTTTTAGTCGAAGTATTTTTAGTTATAGGTTTTAAAAAAGCTTGCGCATAGAAAATAGTACGAATCGCTTATGCCAAGTGAAGTTGAAGTTTTTTATTGTATAGACTTACGCCATTGTTTAAATGAAGAGCGGAAAGATTTTAATTCTCTTCTTAATAAATTTACATATTCTTTTTCTTTAACACCATCTTGTTCTAGACCATTACAATAGTACATGATATTACGAGTAATTACATTTATAAAGGTGGCACTATTCATGCGAACTTCATAAGAATTACTTGTTTCTGCTTGTTCAATTTGTTTAGAAATTAAACTAGAATCTGTAAATATAGAATTAGCGATATGTTCTCTTAAACCAGCTGAACTTTTGAGTTTAAAAAAACTACTTTCTTTAGAAAAATATGTAGCAATAGCATTACTCAAATCACGTAAAGCAAGTGATTTTTGATAAATCGGCAATGAACTGTAGGGTGCGTTTTGCATTTTTTCTCAAGAACAATTTGTGCTATAAAATTACATCTGAAAAATAAAAAGTAACTTTATAAAATAAATGTAAAATCAAATTTTACTTTATAATATATAAAATTTAATAGTATTTACTTTGAAAAAAAAAGTTGATGAATTGAATTGGAAAATTCTTGAATGCATGCAACAAAATGCGCGAGAATCTTTTGTTAACATTGGAAAGAAAGTTGGGTTAACACCTCCGGCGGTTGCAGAGCGAGTTAAAAAGATGGAAGATTTAGGAATAATAGAAGGTTACAAAACAATTGTATCGCATTCTAAAATAGGCTTGCAATTAAGGGCAATAGTAGCTTTGAGAGCATTTGTTGGTAAATTAAAGCCTTTTTTAAATAAGGTAAATACTTTTGATGAGGTTGTAAATTGTTATCGTATTACAGGCAACGAAAATATAATTATGGAAGTTGTTTTAAAAGATCAGTTTCATCTTGAGCAGTTTATAGATACCTTAATAACCTATGGTGAAACGCGAACACATATTATTTTATCTGATGTTGCGTCTAATGTTCCAATCACAAAAATAAGTAACAAATAAAGTCTTAGTTTTATAATATCATAAATATGTTTGGCTAGATTTTTGATGTATTTGCCATATGAAAAGAAAATACTTACTACTATTAAATGCACTTTTTGCTTTCAATTTTGTCTTTTCTCAAGAGCTTGTGTTAAAAAAGGGGAAAATTATAGATTCAATTTCCGTTAAGGATTCAATTCAAGAAAGTTTTTCACTTTACCTGCCTACTGCATTTAAAACTAATGAGAAATGGCCTGTTCTTTTTGTTTTTGATGAAAAAGGGAGAGGAAGGCAATCATTAGCAATGTTTCGTGAAGTTGCTGAAAGCGAGAATTATATTTTAGCAGCTTCAAATAATATAAGCGACACCATATCAATTTCTAAAAATGTACTTATTACTGGAAGAATGATTTCTAAGGTAAATTCTATTTTACCACTTAATAGTAATCGAATATATACTGCTGGTTTTGCCAGTGGGGGAAGGTTGGCAAATTTAATGCCTGTTTTTTTTAAAGATATTGAAGGTGTAATTTCTTGCGGGGCTTCATTAGCAAATGTAGAATTACTAGCTTCTAAAAACCCATTTCATTTTATTGGAATAGTAGGAAAGGAAGATTTTAATTATTCAGCTTTACTAACTGACGAAAAGGTTTTAAATCGATTTAAATTTCCAAATAATATATTAGTATTTGATGGCACTGGTGAATGGCCTGAAAAAGAGCTTCTTAAAAAAGGATTACGCCTGTTTACACTTTCTGCAATGGCAAAAGGTTTTATGCCTAAAGATTCTATTTATATAGAAAATACATATAACGAGGATTTAGCTTCCATAAACCAATTAAGAAAAAATAAAAAAATGCTCCTTGCAGATAGAGCAATTACAGAAGTACTAAATGTGTATAGAACACATAAGAATATAGATTCACTAAAAAATGAAAGAAAAGAACTGAGAAAGGATAAATTATATAAGAGTTTAAAAAGAAATGAAAGTGCTGCACTCTTTAAAGAAGAACTTTTAAAGGAGGATTACATTTACTATTTAGAAGAAGATTTATATGCCTATAACTACAATAATTTAGGTTGGTGGAATTACCAAATGGCAGAGGTGAATAAGTTTATTTCTGGTGAAAGTGAAGCAGAACGCCAAATGGGTAAGCGATTATATGGCTATTTAAATGCATTAATTGAAGACAATATAGAAATAGTAAAATCTGAAAAAATAGTTGATGATGAGGCTTTAATTCTATTATCCATGTTAAAGACAATTACCGAACCTAAAGAATATAAGTTTTATTTAGAGGTGATATCATTGAGTTCTAAATATGAAGAATATGGAACTGCACTGTTTTATTTAGAAGAGGCTTTTAAAAAAGGTTTTAAAAACAAAGAAAAATTAGACGCATTAGCTAATACGGCACTTCTTAGGATTAGTCCAGAATATAATAAGTTAACAGAGAAGTATTTAGAAAGTGCTAGATATGAAATTATTGACGAATAAATTTAGGGACTTCATCTAAATTCCAATCAATTACTAAACCACCCGCTAAAGATTCGGTTATTTCTTTGCCATAAAGAAATTCACACAAATATAAAGCAGCTTCAAAGCTTTTGGCACCACCAGCAGAAGTAATATATTTTCCATCATGCACAAATAAAACACTGTCTTTAACCACAAGGTTTGGGAACATTTTTTTATAAGTTTTAATGTCACTTGGGAATGTAGTGGACACAACATTATCTAATAATCCAGCTTTTGCTAAAACAAAAGCACCATCGCAATGTGATGTTATAAAAAGGGCATTTTTATCCACATTCTTTATAAAATTGAGCATTACAGTGTCTTTTAAATCAGAATCTAAATGATGTTCCGCACTGGGTACAACAAGAATATCAATTTTAGGAATAGTGTCTTTAGTATAATCAAAATCTGGTAATATGCGAACTCCTTCAAAAGACGTTATAGGTTTTAAAGTATTTGCAACCGTAAAAGTATTCATCGCCTTAATACCTTCTCTGTACTGAGTGTGCTGGAAAATATCATAGGGAGCAGTAAACTCTGTATTATATACACCATCCATAATTAGGAAAGCTACATTGTACCGATTGGGTTCTAACTTTGGAATATAACGTTCTTCTTTTTGAATTGAATGAGATTTTTTCTCTTTGCAACTAAAAATTAAGAAACTGACAATTAAAATAAGAATGGTATTTCGCATTAATCAAAATTTAGAATAGTTTTCAAGTTAAAAATTTAAAAAGTAAAACCTTAGTATTTTTGAATTATGAAATACATATGTTGTTTTTTAGTTGGATTCTGCCTACTGGCTTGTAGGCAAGAAAAAAAATATCATAAACCTGAAAATGCCACTGAGCAAATAAATTCTAGTGCTGTAGCTTCTATTTTAAAGTTTCAAAAGGAATTGAATATTGAGTATAAAGACCCAAAAACATCACCTTTGCCAGACCGCTATAGAAAAAATTTTGAAGGCTTAGATTTTTTTGAACCAGATACTAATTATGTGGTAAACGCTAAATTTGAACGGACACCCAATGCTATTCCTTTTATGTTGGCTACTACTACAGATAGAGAATCAGAAGAACTACTTTATGGGATAGCATATTTTGAATTAAATGGGCAAAGGCATGAATTGGAAATATACCAGAGTCTTGATTTGGCTGACCAAGAAGAATATGAAAACTATTTGTTTCTGCCTTTTTTAGACGATACTAATGGTGAAGAGACTTATGGCGGAGGTCGTTATATTGACCTAACAATTCCGGAAGGAGATACTATAATCATAGATTTTAATAAGGCATACAACCCCTATTGTGCTTATAATAAAAAATACTCCTGCCCTCTAGTGCCAAGGCAAAATTATTTGAAAACTAGAGTT
>CAYTRI010000067.1:0-12965 GCA_964440105.1 uncultured Flavobacteriaceae bacterium | reverse complement strand
GTAATAAAAAGAAAATCCCACTTCGTTCTTGTTTATTGAACTTGAAGTGGGATTTAAAATTCTTCAATCTAAACTATTAAGAATATGATTTTTTAATAGCCGTAACATATTTATTGAGTTCTTCTTTAACCTTTGGAAACAATATTAGTAATCCTATCATATTAGGAAAAACTAATGCCAAAATCATAGCATCAGAAAACTTAATTACGGCGTCTAAGGTTGCTGCAGCTCCTATTACAACAAATAATAAGAATAATACTTTATAAACGATATCTGCTGTTCTACCTCTTCCAAAGAGATACTTCCAAGATTGAAGTCCATAATAAGACCATGAAATCATGGTAGAGAAAGCAAAAAGAACAATTGCAATTGTTAGTACATATCTAAATCCAGGGATTACCGAATCGTAAGCCATAGATGTTAAATCTACACCACCAATATAAGTCCCAGAATCATTTAACAAAACGGTACTACCTACTGCATTACCATAATCAAATGCACCAGCATCCATATTAAAGAAAATAATTACAAGTGCTGTCATCGTACAAATTACAACCGTATCGATAAACGGCTCTAACAAAGCAACAATACCTTCACTAGCTGGGTACTTGGTTTTTACAGCGGAATGCGCAATAGCTGCAGAACCTGCACCTGCTTCATTTGAAAAAGCTGCACGTTGAAACCCAACTATTATCACACCTAAAATTCCACCTAGACCAGCTTCTGGGGAAAATGCTCCGCTAAAAATCATTCCGAAAGCATCACCGATATACTTAATGTTAGCAAAAATAATTATCAATGAAGCTATTACATAAATCCCTGCCATAAATGGAACTATCTTTTCCGTAACACTTGCAATCTTCTTGATACCACCAATAATTACAATCCCGACTAAAACGGCTAAAATGAGGCCTATGATTACTCCAATAGCACCACCTTCTAAATTAAACATTGATGTTAATTGAACAGCTGCTTGATTAGATTGAAAAGCGTTACCTCCTCCAAATGAAGCACCCACACATAAAACGGCAAAAATTATTGCCAATACTTTACCAAGACCAGCGAGCCCTTTAGCTTTTAATCCTCTTGATAAGTAGTACATTGGGCCTCCGTATACAGTTCCATCTTCACCAACATCTCTATATTTTACTCCAAGAGTACATTCAACAAATTTGGTAGACATTCCAATAAGACCACAAACAATCATCCAAAAGGTTGCTCCTGGACCACCAACTGCAATAGCTACCGCTACCCCTGCAATATTTCCCAACCCAACAGTACCCGAAACGGCAGTAGCCAATGCTTGAAAATGACTTACCTCTCCTTCTTCACTTTCATCGCGAATAGTATCTGGCAAATCCCCATCAACTATGTTAACTTCGGCTTTCTCAACTCCATGTCCAGCACTACCTTCAACATCGTCATACTTTCCTCTAACAACATTAATCGCTAAAGGAAACTTTAGAATATTAGGAAACTTAAAATAGATTGTGAAAAAGGTAGCTCCTATAACAAGTAAAATTAACACTATAGGAATATCATACTCCCCTACAGGAACAGTTGTTAGGACAAAACCTTCCCACCATGAGGCAAAAGGCATAAAAGCATCATTTACTTTTTCATCAAGACCTTTTTCAGCAGCTTCTTGAGCTATTGTTAAAAAGGGAGTAAACAATAAAATAATAGAAAGAAGTCTATACTTCATAATATGTTATTTGGTTATGTTAAATTGATGTAAGGATGACAATATCTTAAAAAAAAACAATGCAATCAAATTTATTGGGTGTTAAACTAATCTAACTGAAACATTTGATTAAGCTTATCTATTTGCTCTGGTCTACCAAGAACAATGACTTTTCCTTTGGGCTCAAGTTCTAAATCTGCTTCAGGATTTATAATATATTCTCCACTTGGCGTAATGTAACCAATAATAGTACATCCCGTTTTTCGTCTTAGGTCCAAATCTCTTATAGAACTGCAATCCAGTTGGTTTTGAAATTCTTCAATTTCAACTTCTTCAAGATTTGTGGTATGTTCTCCTTCAACAGAAAGCTTATCCATAAAAGTGACCAAATCTGGCATCACAACTAAAGAAGCCATGTGGTCACCTCCTATTTTATCTGGCATAATCACTTTGTTTGCTCCAGCAAACTCAAGTTTTTTGACAGAAGTTACTTGAGAGGCACGACTTATTATAAATAACTTTTCATTCATCTGCCTAGCAGATAGTACCACAAAAAGGTTTACGGCATCATCTGGCAAAGCGGTAACTAAATATTGAGCCCTATCTATGCCTGCCGCTAGCAATACCTCATCTTCATTAACATCCCCTTCAACAAATAAAATATCATCTTCATGGGCTTCAATAACTTTTTCATCCTTTTCAACTACTACAAAAGGCTTATTGTAAGCCTTTAACTTTTCAGTCGCTTGTTTCCCATTTCGTCCATATCCGCAAACAACTACATGATTTGACAAATTACCAATCTTATTTTTCACCCTTTTTTTCTTTAGAAGTTGTAATGAGTTCCTGCTTAAAATATATTCCGTTATTACAGAAATAGCAAAACCAAAAATAAAAACGCTAGATACAATTAAAAAAACTGTAAATAACTTTGCATCTTCACCTAGGGGTCTTACTTCAGAAAAGCCAACAGTAGTAACCGTAATCACAGTCATGTAGAAGGCATTTACCCACGTAAAATCATAAAAAAAATGATATCCAAAAACGCCTACTAGTAAAATGGAAATCATTAAAATAAACGCCCAAGCTATTCGCGATTTGAAAAGTTTAATCATAACTATAAGTCAAATACTGATGTACGCTTGGTATAGACCAAATCTTTTATTTTTAACCAGAATGCAATAAAAAGATATAGAGCAAAACCAAAACCTAAGGTTGCAAAAGTGAGGTATATAAATGTAGTCCTTACAACTCTTGCGCGAATTCCCCAACGCTCGGCTATTCTGCGGCAGACTTCAAAGCCTCTTTTTTGAAAGTAATATAATATGTCATAAATCCAACGCATATCTAAAATTAGCTATTTTTCATTCAAAAGCATACTTCCTACAGCACATTTTAAACATTGATTTGGCGAACAATACTGATTATAGAGTTGTAATTTTGCCTGACTCTCAAAAGCATTATTTGTTTTCTTACCCAAAGCATTAAACCTTTTAATAATACTGTTCTTTTCTGCGCCAATAGTAACAATCAATGTTATGAGCTCCTTATTTATATCCTTTCCCAAACTATTTGCATAGGCAAACTTTAAAGGAATCAAAGTATTGATAAGAATTAAATCGATAGTATTTTTGGTTAACCTTTTCTTAGATGATTTTGATTCTTTACCAAATGTGAAATGGTTATTCCAGTACTCACTTGCCTCAATTTCAAATAAACTATAAAAGTCCTCGATTCTAATACATTCCATAAGCTTACTAAATAAGCTCTTTTCGCTTGCATACAAATTGGCTAATTGTGATAGTCTTATGGTTGGAAAGTTATTAGGTCGTAATCCGAAAAAATCTGGTTTCTGAACGCCTAAAAAATTTAGATTAAACTTGTTCTTTTGAAAACTAAATTCTTTCTGAAGACCTTTGTAGTATTCATCTAGAATTTCTTCATTTTCTAGCAAACCTGCCATTCCCATTAATACACTTTCAAGAGCAGTTGTATTATTTTGAAGTTTCCGAACAATTGAAAAGTTTAATGATTTTGAAATACTTAAAAATGCGTCGCCGTTAACTTTAGAACCAAAATTTTTGAGCAACATCGTAAAAAGAACCTCTTCCCAATCATTATTAGAAGCTTCTAATAAATCAAAAATAAGTTTTGATTTTTGTTCTAAGCGCTCAATATATAATCGCTCTAACCAACTATCAAGTAAAAAATCATCAACTGTAGCTATATCATTTTCACAATTAATAAATTTCTTCTTAGAGTTGTCTAGTAAATTTTTGTAAGCAACTAAAAGAGAGTTAGGAATAAGGTTTTTTAACTCTAGAGTAGGGATTTCTGTCTTATCTTTTCTAAAAACAGATACATCATCTTCCCAAACTATGTGTAGAATAACATTATCATAATTAGAATCCGTTTCATGACCATGAGCATACCAATCCGATGCTTTTACATGCATTTCTACATTCCCAGCCCATACTTGCCCATCAATTTCTAGCTTTGAATTAAAAAAGTCTGGTCCAGAGACATGATTGTGTTGACCAGCATTATGGACTATTACATCTTCGCCCTTAGTAGTTTTAAGTTGTTTTGGCAACTTATTGGTTTTCCAGATAAAGTGTAGTAAGTCTTCACGCATTTGGCTATAAAGAAAATAATATTGGTGATAAAAAACTCATTCGTTTACGTCACCTTCCCAATTCATAAAACCGCCTTCAAGGTTATATGAATTTTCTATACCAATACTATTCATGATAGCGCAGGCTTGTCCACTTCTGTTTCCAGACCTACAATACACATAAAAGTTTTTCGACTTATCTAATTTTTCTAGTTCATCTAAGAATTCTTGTCCTAGATAAATATCAATATTGGTTGAATTAGGAATATATCCTTCTTCTACTTCCTCAGGTGTACGGACGTCCAAAACAAAAGCATTATCATCATTACTAAGTTGCTCAGTCCACTCTTCTTGTGTTAAATCCATCTTATCAATTAAATTAAGTTTAGCAAAAATAAAAGTCCGGAGCATAACTCCGGACTTAAAACTATTTATTTTTCTAATTATACTTTTATAGAACATCCTATTGCTCTGGTAGTAGTGACTTTTATTTCTTTTCCTTGCAACATAGCATCAACTGCATTTTCAACATATTTTTCTTCAACTTGACTTGCATCTTGGTAATTGTCATCTATTGCACCTATATATCTAACCAAGTTACCTTTGTCGGTTTTTTCTAAAAGATACACATGCGGTGTTTTGGTGGCTCCATATTCTGGATATATTGCTTGTCCGTCATCTAATAAATAAGGAAAAGTAAATCCTTTTTCTTTTGCTCTAACTTGCATCGCTTTAAAACTATCACCTGGTTTTGCAGAAGGATTATTAGGGTTTATTGCAATAACTGGCACTCCTTTAACCTTATATTTTGAATCCAAAGCATTGATTCTATCTTCATATTTAATGGCATAGGGACAGGTATTACAGGTAAATATGACTAGAAAACCTTTGGCATCTTTATAATCTGAAAGCGAAACCATTACACCATCAATATTTTTTAACGAAAAGTCTGTGGCTGTATCACCAATAGTATAGCCTTCTGCTGAGCTATGATTTTGAATAAATGACATTGTAATTGTAACCAAGGCAATTAATCCTATAATTTTAATCTTTTTCATTCTAGTTAATTTAAAAATTTATCTAACTCGGTATTCAATTCCTTATACGTAAAACCATGAGGGTAAAAGGTTCGTTTATCTTTATTGTAAATTAATGTTGCGGGTATACCGCCTTCCCAATCAGCATCAATTTCAGGAATCCATTTATTCATTTTAGGGTCGTCTAGAATAACCACCTCTCCCTTTAAATCGTTTTTCTTTACAAAAGGGACTAATCTTTTTTCCCACATTGAAGGCATATCGAGGCTTACTAAAATCATTTTAACATTATTACTTTTCCTCTCAGCATATGTTTTTTCAAAATCAGGTAATTCTTCTACACAAGGCTTACACCAAGTTGCCCAAAAATTTACTATATATGTTTTGTCATCTTTCTTATTTAAAAATGGTTCGAGACCATCATAATCATAAATAGGAAATTCAATAGATAAAGTATTTTCCTCCTTATCAATTATAGTCACACTATCATTCTCAATCGCTGCTTTTGATTTATTTTTTGAACCACAAGCCATCAATAAAAATATCGAAATCAACCCAACTACTTTTACTAGTTTCATTTAGTGTTATTTACAACTTAAAATTAGCCAATCACCTACCTCTATTTAAATGTTTAACATAAAATTAGCTACTTAAAGTTTTGAAGTATCCGTTAAATGAACATACATTTGTATATACAATTATTGTAATAACATGAATGTTGAGGAAATTATTAAGACTAGAAAGGCTATGTCTATTGAGACTAGATCTATAATCCATTTATTGCTAGTTAATTCTAAGCTTAATGATGCAATGAATAGTGCCCTTAAACCTTTTGATGTTTCATTGCAGCAGTTTAACGTTTTGAGAATACTAAGAGGTCAAAAGGGTCTGCCAGCAAATTTATCTACACTCAATGAACGTATGGTCTCAAAAATGAGTAACACCACTAGATTAGTAGATAAGCTATTGCTTAAAGGTTTTGTAAATAGAAAAACTTGTCCAACTAACAGGCGAAAAATTGAAATAAATATTACTAAAGAAGGAGCAGATTTATTAAAAGAAATGGACAAAGCAATGGAGTTAGTAGAAGCTGAGCTTCTTAAAAACTTCACACATCAAGATTTAGAAGAATTAAATATTTTATTAGATAAATTTTAAAATGAATAACATACTAGAAAATAGAACATGGCGCTATGCTACCAAAAAATTTGATAGCACCAAAAAAGTATCAGATGATAATTTTGAATTACTTATGGAATCTGTACGCTTAAGTGCATCTTCTTATGGACTTCAACCCTATCATGTATTTGTTGTTTCTGATAAGGAAACTAGAGAGAAACTGAAACCAGTTTCATGGGGACAGTCTCAAATAACTGATGCTTCTCATCTTTTTGTGCTAGCTAACCAGACTGATTTTGGTGGTGAATTGGTAGACGATTATTTGATCAACTTATCAAAAATTAGAAAAGTGCCAATAGAAGAACTCAAAGGATATTCAGATTTTGCAAAATCGAAACTAGTTGACTTACCTAAAGAAGTAAAAAATAACTGGGCTGCAAAACAAGTCTACATTGCTTTGGGTAATTTAATGCAGGCAGCTGCAGAGCTCAAAATAGATACTTGCCCTATGGAAGGTTTTGAAGCAGAGGCTTATGATAAAATTTTAGGACTTACTGAAAAAGGTTTAACAACAAGTGTGGTTTTACCTGTAGGTTATCGTTCTGATGAAGATGAAACTCAGCATTATGAAAAGGTTCGAAAATCAAATGAAGAATTATTTACTCATATATAAATACTAATAACAATTAAATTTTAACAAATGAAAAAGAATATTTTAAGTTTAGCCATAACATTATTATTTGGAGCAACAGCAATAGCAGGTCCAATTGATGGAGAGAAAAAAGAAGTAAACACAGAAACTAGTAAAGTAACTTGGAAAGCCTACAAAGTAACTGGCTCTCATACAGGTACAATCACCTTAAAATCTGGCGCTCTAGAATTTGATGGAGATAAACTTACTGGAGGAGAGTTTACTGTAGATATGACCACTATAAATACTACAGATTTAGAAGGCGGAATGAAAGGAAAGCTCGATGCACATTTAAATTCAGCTGATTTCTTTGGCGTTGAATCTAACCCAACATCTACTTTGGTTTTTACAGGTGTTGAAGCTTCAGGGAAAAACTCCTATAAAGTAACTGGAGACTTAACTATAAAAGGAATTACTAAACCAGTAATTTTTGACGTTTCTGTATATGGTAGTAAAGCAACTGCTACTTTGAAAGTTGATAGAGCTCAATACAATGTAAAATATGGTTCTGGTAGTTTCTTTGACAATCTAGGTGATAAAACTATTTATGACGAGTTTGATTTAGTGGTAGATTTAGAATTTTAAGCGCCCCTAAATATTAAAAAAGAGAATTGAAAATATCTCACCTTCTTTGGTGGGATATTTTTCATCTATTCATCGGGTATTCATTAATCCAATTAAAATCTCGTTTTTCAAGAAAAAAGGTTTTCCTTTCTATTTTCGACATTTTTGCAGTAATTTTTTTTCCTTCAAACTCACCTTCCAATATTAAATAATGCCCCTTTATTTTAAAACTAAACTCATTTTTATTAATAGAGCCTAGATAAGGCTGTAGAATCAAATTTCTATTTAAGAAATCTATTTCTGTCTTCACATTGGTTCTTTCTCTATTCATTTTTTCAATTAGACCACTATTCTTTTCAATAATCAATCTGTCCCATCTATCAAAATTATTTCTTGAAGGCTCGATAGTATCGTTATTGACTATAAATAAATTGACATCATAAATTCCATATAAAATATTCTTAGCAGCTCTCTTTCCATAACGCTTTTGTCGGTCAACATTGTTTAAAATAGAAGTATACAAAACAAAACAAACAAACACCAACTTACCAAAGCGTTTTAATAGATTAAGCTTTGGTTTTTTAAAATATGGAGTAATTGGTTTTGGATAAGTTGGTTTATTTTTCAAGAATATATTCATCATGTTATTGATGTCAGGGGATAGGACAATGGTCGAAAAAAGAAGCAGATGAAAAGAATAAAGCTTGACTGGAACATCAAAAGTCATATTCAGCATGAATACTTGAATCATTGAGCCAAAACAAATTAAAGCACCCAACAACTTTGTATTTCTAAACAATAAAAGGAATGCGCCTATTACTTCTATTAAACCTGTAAAAATATTGTAAGCCTCAGAATACCCCATAAATTTCCATAGAAGCCCCATCGGGGATGAATCTCCAAAACTTTGGGTTAATTGGAAAAGACTAAGTTCATGAAATTGATTATAAAAAACTTTTGCAAAGCCGTAGGCAAACAGTGAAAAAGCTAAGTAGTAACGAGTATAAACGATAAAAATGTCAAATACTTTTATACTACTTTTTTTATCCTTTTGTAGCCAGAAATATAAAATCATACTTATAACTAAGCCAAGAATCAATTGAAGTAACACCAACACATATGAAAATTTAGAATCTCCACTGCCATTGACCTTATAAACAACTTCTCCATCAATATTCAATATAGATTTAGAAAATATTGGAACAAGCCATTCCCAAATTTTTAAAACCATATCTGCAATGCCATCACCTATTTCATAAGGCAAATAATTAAGTGGAAAAGGCAATGTGTATATAACTACGTATACAACAAAAAACAATTTTAGATATAACTTAAAATTCATAAGTTAAACTTACAACTAATAAATTAGTTTGAATAAACTAAGAATAGTTTTGCATAGACAAAATTGATTTCTATATTTGACCTAATGAAAACAACAAACAAAACTTGGTGGTGGATTAATTTACGACGTACATCGTGAACTAGTCCCTATTGAAAAATATATAAAGGCTTGTCATCACGACAAGCCTTTTTTAATTTATAGAATTCAAATGAAATTTAAATTACAAACCCATCATAAGAAAATCCTTGCAGACACCATAACTCCTGTAAGTGTTTACTTGAAGATAAGAGATAAGTATCCAAATAGCATCTTGTTAGAAAGCAGTGATTATCATGCAAATGACAATAGTTTTTCATATATCTGCTGTAACCCTATTGCCTCAATTAAAGTTGAAAATGAATTAATCACCAAAGAATTTCCTGATGGAACAAAAGAAGAGCTAGAAATTACTGAAAAAGTAGAGGTTACTAAAGAAATAGATGCCTTTAGTAAAGAATTTTCGGTAGAAAATCAAAATTTTAAATTTATAACTAATGGCCTTTTTGGTTTTATGGCTTACGATGCTGTTCGGTATTTTGAGGATGTAGAAATTTCAAAAAAAGATAATTCTGTTACTATTCCAGATATCTATTATGCGGTATACCAAAACGTAATTGCAATAAATCACTTTAAGAATGAAGCTTATCTTTTTGCACATTGTTACAATTCTGAAAATAATATACCTGTATTAGAACAAGTGCTTAAAGTTAGGAGTTTTGCTTCTTATAATTTTTCAAAGGAAGGTGCTGTCAAAACCAATCTAGAGGATGATTCTTTTAAAGAACATGTAGCACTCGCCAAAAAGCATTGCCAACGCGGCGATGTTTTTCAGTTGGTACTATCTAGAAGATTTTCACAAGGGTTTAAAGGAGATGAATTTAATGTATACAGAGCGTTACGTTCAATTAATCCGTCACCGTATCTTTTCTTTTTTGATTATGGTGATTTTAAGATTTTTGGAAGCTCGCCCGAAGCTCAATTGATTGTAAAGGATGGAAAAGCAGAAATTCACCCTATTGCTGGTACTTATAAAAGAACAGGAAATGATGAACAGGATGCAGAACTAGCAAAACAATTAGCTGAAGATGATAAGGAAAATAGCGAGCATGTAATGTTGGTTGACTTAGCCCGAAACGACCTCAGCAGAAACGGTAATCTAGTAAATGTTGAAACCTATCGCGAAGTACAGTATTTCTCTCATGTAATTCACTTAGTTTCCAAAGTTACTGGAATGAAAAAGCCAGCTATTTCAACTTTGAAAATTGTGGCAGATACATTCCCCGCGGGTACATTAAGTGGCGCTCCAAAACATATGGCCATGCAACTTATTGAAAAGTATGAAAAGACAAGTAGAGGTTATTATGGAGGGGCTATTGGGTTTATGGATTTTAACGGGAACTTTAACCATGCAATAATGATTAGGACTTTCTTGAGCAAGAATCATGAATTACATTTTCAAGCTGGAGCGGGTTTGGTTGCCGCTTCAGACGCAGAAGATGAATTACAAGAAACATATAACAAACTAGGTGCTTTAAACAAAGCACTCGAAATTGCTGAAACTATCTAAATCCCCCTAACCCCCCAAAGGGGAACGAAAGAACGTCATGAATAAAAAAAACAAAAAAATAGACAACACTAACTCCTCCCCTTCGGAGAGGTCGGGAGGGGCTATATTAATGATTGATAATTACGATAGCTTCACCTATAACTTGGTGCATTATCTTGAAGATTTAGATTGTGAGGTAACCGTAAAACGCAATGACCAACTATCAATAGCAGAAGTTGATGCATTTGAAGAAATCGTGCTCTCTCCAGGACCAGGAATACCTGATGAAGCTGGGCTTTTAAAAGAAATCATATCAACATATGCTGGTAAAAAACGTATACTAGGTGTTTGCCTTGGACAACAAGCCATTGGAGAAGTCTTTGGAGGTAGCTTACTTAACCTAGACCAGGTATATCATGGGGTAGCTACAACAATAGAAATCACAAAAGATGACTATCTCTTTAAAGGATTACCTAAAAAACTAGAAGTTGGTCGCTATCATTCATGGGTAGTCAATTCAGATTTGCCAGATAGTTTAGAAGCTACTTCTTTTGACGAGAACGGACAAGTAATGTCTTTAAGGCATAAAGAATTTGATATTAGAGCGGTGCAGTTTCACCCAGAATCGGTTCTAACTCCACAAGGGAAGCAAATTCTAAAAAATTGGTTGAATAGTAAATAGATATTAGACAAAAGATTTTAGTTGATGAATAACTACAAAGAACTCATTGTTTGGCAAAAGTCAATATTATGCGCAGAAATGGTTTACAAGCTGACCTCTAGATTTCCTGTTGAAGAAAAATATGGTTTAACAGGCCAGATTAGAAGAAGTGCAGTATCAATCGCATCAAATATTGCTGAAGGAGCTGGACGAAACTCTAAAAAAGAGTTTAGGAATTTCTTAGGAATAGCTAATGGTTCTTTGAACGAATTAAATACTCAATTATTAATATCTAAAAATCTAGGGTTTATAAATGACGATTCTTTTAATCAGATTTTAGTTTTAAACGAAGAGATTCAAAAAATGATTTATACTCTAATTAAAAAGTTTTCTCAAATCTAACTACTTAAATCTCATATCTTTTTATCCATGAAAGAAACACTAAATAGACTTATTAATCACGAAATTCTTGAAAAAGAAGACGCTAAGCAGATTCTGGTAAATATTGCCAAAGGTGATTATAACACAAGTCAGATAGCTGCATTTTTAACGGTATATATGATGCGTAGCATCACTATTGAAGAATTAGAAGGTTTTCGCGATGCGCTTTTAGAGCTATGCTTAGCCATAGATTTATCTGAATATAATCCTATAGATTTATGCGGAACGGGTGGTGATGGAAAAGACACTTTTAATATTTCTACATTATCATCTTTTGTAACAGCAGGCGCTGGCATAAAAGTTACCAAGCATGGTAATTATGGGGTTTCTTCTAAATGTGGTAGTAGTAATGTAATGGAGTTCTTAGGAATTAAATTCAGTAATGAAGCTGACTTTCTAAAAAAATCTATAGATAAAGCTGGTATATGTGTCTTACATGCACCACTTTTTCACCCAGCAATGAAGAATGTAGCTCCAATCCGTAGGGAACTAGCGGTAAAAACATTTTTTAACATGTTGGGACCTATGGTAAATCCTGCCTTCCCTAAGAATCAAATGGTTGGCGTATTTAATTTAGAGCTGGCCAGAATGTATGGGTATTTATACCAGAACACGGATAAAAACTTTACTATTCTACATGCTTTAGATGGTTATGATGAAATTAGTCTAACGGGAGATACTAAAACCATCTCTAATGGTTCCGAAGCTATATTGAAACCTTCAGATTTTGGAATAGCTACTATTAAGGCAAATGAAATTATTGGCGGAGATGATATACCTGATTCTGCTCAAATTTTTATGAATGTCTTAAGCGGAAAAGGAACAGAAGCACAAAACAATGTGGTATGTGCAAATGCTGGTGTCGCAATTGCAACTGTTGAAGGCACTAGTCCAAAACAAGGATTTGAAAAAGCAAAAGAATCATTACTAAGCGGTAAAGGCTTAGCTGCATTAAAGAAGTTACAAACAATAAGTGCCTAATGAATATCCTAAACAAAATAGTAGCTGATAAATACAAAGAAGTCGATTTAAAAAAATCGATAGTATCTACTTTACAATTAGAACAATCCGTTCTTTTCAATAGAACTGGCAAGTCATTAGCAGAATCACTTAAGAAAAGTGCTACTGGTATTATTGCAGAACATAAAAGGCGCTCTCCTTCAAAAGGCACTATAAATCAAAATACCAATGTGGGTCAAGTTGCAATTAGTTATGAGAATGCAGGTG
>CAYTRI010000066.1:8387-13054 GCA_964440105.1 uncultured Flavobacteriaceae bacterium | reverse complement strand
TTTTTTGAAATGGGTTCTGTAGGTGCAGTTGCGGTTTCAACCTTTAATACCAATATTGTTTACGTGGGTATGGGTGAACATGCTCCTAGAGGTGTTATGACTTCTTACGGAGATGGAGTCTATAAATCTACAGACGCTGGTAAAACCTGGAAGCATATGGGTCTAAAAGCAACACAGCATATTTCTCGTATTATCATTCATCCTACTAATCCTGATGTTGTTTATGTAGCGGCACAAGGGCAATTATATGGGCCTAATAAAGAACGGGGTATCTATAAATCTACAGACGGCGGAAAGACTTGGAAGAATACGCTTTTTGTAAATGAATTGACAGGAGCTTCAGAACTTTCCATGGATGCTAATTATCCAGAAATTATGTATGCAGCTATGTGGGAACACCAGCGCAAACCAAATATGGTAGTTAGCGGTGGCGCAGGAAGCGGTTTGTATAAATCGACTGATGCCGGTGAAACTTGGACAGAAATGACGGAAGGGCTACCAGAAGAAAAAGGGAAAATGGCAATTTCAGTGAGTCCGGCAAATTCCAATAAAGTTTATGCGTTGATTGAAAGCGATAGTAATAAAGATAAAGGTGGGCTTTTTGTATCAAACAATGCTGGAAAATCTTGGACCATGGCAAGTGGTGATAACCGATTGGTACAACGTGCATGGTATTACATTGAAGTATTTACGGACCCCAAAGATGAAGATATAGTATATGTTTTAAGTGCCCCAGCACTTCGCTCGTTAGACGGCGGAAAAAACTGGGAACGTATTACAGGTACACATGGAGATTATCACGATTTATGGATAAATCCAAAGAACTCATTAAACATGGTCATTGCTAACGATGGTGGGGCTGCGGTTACTTTTGACTTTGGAAAAACATGGTCTTCTCAAGTAAATATGCCTACGGGGCAGTTTTATCGTATTAATACCGACAACCTTTTTCCCTATAATATTTATGCTGGACAACAAGATTATTCATCTGCAATGGTAGCTAATATGTCTGTTGGTAGAGGTGGAATAACTATGTCTGATTTTAGCCCTTCTGCGGGGGGAGAAAGTGCATTTTTAGCCTTTGACCCAGACAACCCAAGATACGTTATGGGAGGTAGTTATTTAGGCACTATTGATGTGTTGGATATGGAATCTAAAGCATCTACTCAGGTGATGGCAGCACCTATTCAGTATTTAGGTCGAGAAGCCCGTAACATGAAATACCTTTATAATTGGAATGCTCCCACTTTGCGTTCTCAGCATGAGGAAAATACCTTTTATCATGGAGCACAACTCTTGTTAAGAACTAGAGATATGGGTGTAACATGGGAAGAAATGTCTCCAGATTTAACCCGAGATATTGATGCTAAGCAAGGCAATGGTGGCGGCCCGTATACTAACGAAGCTGTTGGCGCTGAAAATTATGGAACCTTGGCTTATGTCATGGAATCTCCACATGAGGCGGGTGTTTTTTATACAGGCAGTGACGATGGTTACGTGCATATTACAAAAGATAACGGAGCAAGCTGGCAAAACATAACACCTAAAAACTTGGGAGAATCGTTAGTAAATGCAATCGAAGTTTCCCCACATGATAAAGGAACCATTTATATAGCAACCACAAAGTATAAATTCAATAACCATACTCCGGCAATTTATAAGAGTACGGATTACGGAAAAACATGGACAAGCATCAATTCTGGAATTCCATATGGTTCATTTACACGAGTTGTTCGGGAAGACCCAGTCCAAAAAGATGTGTTATATGCAGGCACTGAAAAAGGGCTATATCTTTCTTGGAATGGAGGAAAAAGTTGGAAGCCTTTTCAATTAAACCTTCCTAAAACGCCAATTACAGATATTAAAATTCATGAAGGAGATTTAATCGTTGCCACTTCGGGTAGGGCATTCTGGATATTGGATGATTTGACCTTATTGCCACAATACGAGCCTTTAAAAAAGGGTTTAAAATTGTATCAACCTAATGATGCGATGAACGGTTCTTGGTATAGTCCTATGAATGGAAATACCGATAAGTTTGATGGCATGAATACCTTGTCTGGTGTTAACCCTGCAAATGGAATGGTGCTATATTATGAACTGCCAAAGTTGAATGATTCAATAGCAATCACGATGGATATTTTAGATGCTTCTGGAAAAACAGTTAGAAGTTTTTCTTCGGAAAAAGACAAGAATTACAAACCTCATAATGGCGGAGGGCCAAGACCTGCCCCAGTCTTATCAAAAAAAGAAGGATTAAACCGATTTGTATGGGATATGAAAACTCCAATATTACCTGGAATCCCTGGGGCTTATATTGAGTCGCGTTTTAGTGGTCATGTTGTCCCTCCAGGAACTTACACTGTTAGGTTAAATGTTGGTGCAGCTACCAAAACAGTTCAAGGGAAAATAGTAGCTATGCCTACGTATAAAACAACTCCAGAACAGTATGCGGAATATCATTTGTTTATGACCGATATGGAACAACGATTAACTGAAATGCACAACACCGTTAATTCGCTGCACAAAGTGCAAGGACAAATCAAGTCGGTATTAAAAGATGTGAAAGATGCATCTGTTAAAGCTGAAGGAGAACAATTATTAAAGCAGTTAGATGCTTGGGATAAAGATATGATTCAACGAAAGTCAAAGGCCTATGACGATGTGGAGAATTTCCCCAATAAGTTTACCGCAGAATATCTGTTTTTAATTGATGCTACTAATAGTACTATCCCAAGAGTAAACCAACCCTCAAAAGACAGAAAAACTGAGCTAGATGCGCAATGGGTTAGGTTAAAAGCTAGCGCAAATACTTTAATGAAAAAGGCAATCCCCGATTTCAATAAAAAACTATGGGATGCGGGTGTTGGAGCTATCCGAATTTAAAGTTATTGGTTGTTCGTTGTTGGTTGTCCGAATTAGTAAATTTGCTAGTAAGGAACAACTGACAACCATCAACTAAGAATGGAATACTACAACTACATAAAATCGCTACACTTAATTTTTGTGATTACATGGTTTGCTGGGCTATTTTATATTCCACGTTTGTTTATTTATCATATTGAGGCAAATTCAAAACCATCACCGGAAAAGGAAATTATAACCAAGCAGCTTAAGTTGATGACAAAGCGGTTATGGTATATTATTACCTGGCCTTCTGCAATTTTATGTGTGTTTTTTGCACTTTGGTTGTTGCATTTGCAGACTGCATTGGTTTACCAACCTTGGATGCAGGTGAAACTAGGTTTTGTGGTTTTGTTGATAGCCTATCATTTTAAATGTCACCAGATATTTAGTCAGCTGCAACGCGATGAGGTTAAGTATTCATCTAATTTTATGCGTATCTGGAATGAAGGGGCTACGTTAATTCTTTTCGCTGTGGTATTCTTGGTAATTTTAAAAAGTGCTGTGAATTGGATTTATGGCGTTTTAGGAATAATCCTTTTGGGTATTCTTTTAATGTTGGGTATTCGTTTATACAAACGTATTCGAGATAAAAATCCAGAAGCCTAAAAAGTTCAAACTCAAGTTCAAGAAAAAAGTTCAAAAGCATTAAATAAATGAATTTGCACTTGATACTTGCGCTTGTACTTCAATTGGCTTGATTATTGCTAACTTTATTCCCAAATCCATTAACGGTTGTTCAAAAAACTGTCCTTACGGTCTCGTATCTTTTTTACCATGATTTTATTGGTGCTTATTGCATCTGTATTAATCGCAGGAGTTACCATTTATCAATACCGAGAGCAATCCAAAGATTATCATCAAAATAGATTAGAGCGAAAAGAAGAACAGATTCTACAGAGCATTAACTACGTTCTAAAAGAGACTACATACGAACCAAAAACAGAGAATTTAGAGTTTATTTTTAGGAACGAGATTTATAAAATCTCAGATGTACAAAATGTAAACTTTAATATTTATGATTTGGAAGGAACCCTAATAAAAAGCTCCAAACCAGCTTTTGAAGCTGACTCTGTTGCCAATTGTTTAGATGCGGATGTCCTCAATAATCTATTAGCTAGTACTAATAAAAGATATGTAGAGAAAAAACGTACTGCTGGCGATAAATACCAAGCCTCGTATAATTATATCACCGACCATAGGTTTAAGCCTATTGGAATTATGAATCTCCCTTATTTTGAGGATAATTCATTTAATGACATGGAGCTTAGGGAGTTTTTAATTCGCCTTGGGGGAGTATATCTTGTAATGCTCCTCTCCGCAATTCTTTTGGCGTATTTTATTTCAAAATACATCACTAGGTCACTACAGAATATTTCAGATAAAATAGGCCAGACCAATCTTAATAAGAGAAACGAGAAAATTATTATTCAAGATCCAGGTGAAGAAATAGGTAAACTCGTTGATTCTTATAATGCGATGATTGATGAGCTAGAAGAAAGCGCTGCTAAATTAGCCCGTAGCGAAAGAGAACAAGCTTGGAGAGAAATGGCTAAACAGGTGGCGCATGAAATAAAAAACCCGCTAACTCCAATGCGATTAACGGTACAAAGCTTTGAACGTAAGTTTAGTCCAGATGATCCTAAAGCAGAGAAGAAGATAAAAGAGTTTTCAAAAACATTGGTGCAGCAGATAGATACCATGAGTAATATCGCATCTGCTTTTTCCAATTTTGCCGATATGCCTGCGCAACAAAAGGAAAC
>CAYTRI010000066.1:0-8287 GCA_964440105.1 uncultured Flavobacteriaceae bacterium | reverse complement strand
GATAGACCTAAAAAATTAAATGCTTTAAATAAGGCTACAATACATGAGTTGCATGAAGCTTTTAAAGAATTGGATGAGGATAAAGCAACTAAGGTTATTATTATTACTGGTAGTGGAGAAAAAGCTTTTGTTGCTGGAGCGGATATTTCAGAATTTGCAGATTTTTCAGTTAAAGAAGGCGGAAAATTGGCGGCTAAAGGTCAAGAAATTCTATTTGATTTAGTTGAAAATTTGGGCACTCCCGTAATTGCGGCGATTAATGGTTTTGCCCTTGGTGGTGGGTTAGAATTGGCTATGGCATGCCATTTTAGAGTAGCAAGCGATAATGCGCGAATGGGATTGCCAGAGGTAACCTTAGGTGTTATCCCAGGATATGGTGGAACTCAACGACTACCACAATTGGTAGGTAAAGGTCGTGCTATGGAAATGATTATGACTGCAGGAATGCTTGATGCAGAAAAATCACTATCCAGTGGTTTAGTGAATTATGTTGTTCCTCAAGAAGAATTATTACCGCTATGTAATAAGTTGGCAAGCAAGATATCGAATAACTCCTCTGTGGCCATAAAACACGCAATAAAAGCGATAAATGCGGGTTATAGCTATAATAAAGACGGCTATGCTGTTGAAATTGATGCTTTTGGCGAATGCTTTGGTACAGCTGATTTTAAGGAAGGTACTTCGGCCTTTTTAGAGAAACGTAAAGCCAATTTCCCCGGTTCATAGCCTTGGTTTAACCAAAGCTATTTTTATGATTACAAGACTACTTCTATTATGCATGTTGGCACTTGGCATAAACTCTTATGCTCAAAAGATGCCAGTCTCTTATGATTTTAGCGAAAAATATACTGACAGATACCGCTATTCCAACCTTGTAACTATTGATAACGATGGTGATGGCGGTTATGTTTTAGTTAGAGCCTACTTTCAAGGTCTAATTTTAAAGCCTAAAGGCTACTTTATTGAACATTATAATAAAGACCTAGAATTAGTTTCGGAATACAACTACAAGTTAAAAGGGATGCAGTTTGTAGATGGATTCACTAAAAATGGACAACTAAACCTCATTTTCTTAAATTACGATTTTGAGAGAGGTATTTATGAGTATACTGCTCATACAAGCAATTTGGTAAACTATAGTTTTAAACAACAGCGCTTATTAGAATTTAAAACTCCAGCAGTACCAGGAGCCTTCGGTAAGAATTATTACAATAGAAATTTTAAAAATGGCTTTTCTACCACATTACTTTTTAATCCAGAAAAGACAGGATTTATTATTAGTACACATCACATAAAGGGCAAAAAAAATCAGCATACTATTCACTTATTTGATACTAATTTGAATAAAAAATGGGAACATGATTTTTCTGCTGAAGTTGAAGAAAAAAATTACGGGTTTGAGCAAGTAGCTTTCTCTAATAATTTGGATGAAACATACATTATTGGCAAGGCTTATTTTAAAAAGAAGCGTTTTCAAGTTGATGAGCGTAAGTTTCAATATGAATTAATTAAAATCTCTGGAGGCATTTCTAAAACGCAGTCTTTTGATGACCCTGGAAAGTATTCTGAAGGCTTATATCCTATTGTAAAAGGAAATGAATTACTATGTGTTGGTTTTTATGCTGATAGAAAAGATAACCGTTATAACGGGGTTTCTTATTTTAATATAAACCCATATTCGCTTGATATTAAGTCTAAAAAATACCATCCTTTCTCCGAACAATTTATGGAAGATAAATTCGGTAGGGATGAGGATAAAGTGGTTAAAAATCTAATCTTTAAAAGTGTAGCTATTACAGAAGAAGATGATATTTTGTTTAATGCAGAAGAGTATTTTGTAACTAATAGTTTACAAATTACAGGTGCCGGACAACGAATGAAAGTGGAGCGTTTTCATTACAATGATATTGTAAGTGCTAAACTAGATTCTAAAGGTGATTTACTTTGGACTCGTAATATCAACAAAGCAGAAGTCACACAAGGAGATGGTGCTTATGCATCTTATAGTTCTTACAATAAAGACGGAAATACCTATTTCTTTATTTGTACCTCATCTGAAAATCCGCAGCTTATAAATGGCGAACGTTTAATCTTTAAACAAGGTCTTAGTAGAAATAGAAATGTGTTCTTAATTTCTTTAGATAAAGCTGGAATGTTAGATTATGAAAAAGTAATTGGCGATGAAGAAGCTAGACTCCCTTTAATGGTTTCAAAGCCTTTAATAGATTCTGCTGAAGATCAACTACTGTTTTATGCAAAACGAGGTAATAAAAAACAGCTCGTTGAGGTAGCATTTAAATAAGTTCATTTAACATTTATTATTGGATTAATTCCATAAATTTGGAATAAATCCTAAATTGAAACAATCTAATTTTATTAAAGGCAGGGGTGCCCAACAGAATACACATAACAAGTTTCTCAAACATATTTATGAGCAAAGGGAAGACTTTCTCGAATTCTGCCGACTAGAAGGTGAAATAGCTGATAACAATCGCACACAGTACATTCCTATATTTCCAAAAACCATAGTTAATAAAGTTACTAGCCCAGATGTGGGTATGCAATACTCTTTGAATCCTTATCAAGGCTGTGAACACGGGTGCATTTATTGCTATGCACGTAATGCTCATGAGTATTGGGGGTATAGTGCAGGATTAGATTTTGAACGCAAAATTCTCATTAAGAAGTCAGCTCCTGAACTATTAGAAGCACAGTTGAAAAAGAAAAAATGGAAAGCAGCTACTATCGTTCTTTCTGGTAATACAGACTGTTATCAGCCTGCAGAGAAAAAATTTGAAATTACTCGTAAGTGTTTAGAGATATTTTTAAAGTACCGGCATCCAGTTGGTATTATCACAAAAAATGCGTTAGTACTTCGCGATTTAGAAATTTTAAAGGAACTAGCAGCTAATAGTTTGGTAGGCGTAAATGTTTCTATTACTTCTTTGTCCGAACAAACAAGACGTCTTTTAGAGCCAAGAACAACAACTATTAAAAAACGCTTGGAAACAGTTCGAGTTTTATCTGAAAACGGTATTCCTGTCAACGCAATGTTAGCTCCAATGATTCCTGGAATAAATAGTCATGAACTTTTAAAGCTGGCAAAGACCGTTTCGGAGCATGGTGCTTTATCTTTTGGTTTTACCGTGGTAAGGCTTAATGGTGCTATTGGGCAGATTTTTACAGATTGGATTAATAAGGCTATGCCAGATAGAGCAGAAAAGGTATTGCATTTAATCCAAGATTGTCATGGAGGTACTGTAAATGATAGCAGGTTTGGACTTAGAAATAGAGGAGAAGGTAAAATAGCGACCCAAATTCATGACATGGCTAAACTTGCAAAGCAAAAGTATTTTTCTGGGAAAGTGTTTCCTAGGCTAAGAACAGATTTGCACGAACAATTTAAGGATGGACAGATGAGATTATTTTAGAAAAATTTGATTACAAATTTTTCGCCGTTATCAATCGATTTTTCAACCACAGTTCTTCCTTGAGCTTTTATATCAACTTCTAATTTACCATCTACTCTTAGAACAGAAATATCCATTGGTTTTCCAGATATGTAAATATTCTTTAATGTTAAAAAGTCCCATCCCTCTGGCAAACTTGGAGAAAGCTGTGTTGTTTTAAAACCAAGAGGTTCTATGCCTAATAGACCTTCTGTAACAATTCTGCAATACAAGGCACTTTCCGCAGACAAGTGTTTCATGTTATTTTCTGGAAAAGCTTCAATAGCATAAGGAACATGATTGCCTAACAATCGTTTTCTGGAATAGCTATTCAAATTTTCATAAGCAAGTTCAACTTCGCCGACACGCATAGCACCACGTAAAGCATATAAGGTTGCTCTATCCCAAAAAATAGCATCTACTAGAGGCACTTCTGGATTTAGCTCTACTAGTATGCCGTTTTCTGTCCAAAGTTTCTCAAAAAGAGCTATGAGTGTACCTTCTTTTCTTGTATCAATACCCATGGTTAATGGTAAACAAATCCAATGGCGTAGTAACTTGTTTTCTTCAAAATATTTATAGGTTTCTACACCTTCCATAGTGCTGCCAAAATAGCTTTCGATAACTTTTTCCATTACGGTAGCACGCCTTTTATAGAGTTTAGCTTTTGCATTTAAGCCTAACTCATCTGCAAGTCTAGAAGCATACTTTAAACCTCCATAGTATAATGTAGATGTGGATAAATTTGCTGTGCCAGTTGGTATTCTGCCTTCCATTTCATCAGAAGCAGATTGTACGGCGCCAGCAGTATTTCGCATTTTATGGCAATAATTAATGGACCATTCAATTAAAGGCCAAAGCATTTGAGCTTCTTTTATATTTCCTGATGATAGCAAATAAAGTGATGTTCCGTAAGCTATCATTGCAGCGTCACCACGATCTAAATGTTTCATAGGAAATACACCATCAACTTCAAAAGCATAGGGAATATGGGTGTCTTCTTTTGGAATGTTTTCTAGAAATTTTTTATACGTATTAAAAGCGGCAATATTTCCTTTGGGATAACCAAGAGAGGGAAAGAAAGGGCCACTGTATTCTACTTGGTCATTTGCCCAAACCCCAGTATAATAGTTTCCACCACCTGGGGAATGTACTAGTCCCATAGAAGAATCAAAAATACTTTCTGAGGCTCTTATTTTTGAAAAATAGAACAGCGTATTAAGAATGGAATCTGGTGTTTGTAATTCTAGTTTGTTATAAAGTTCATCTAAAAAAGAGGTGCGTTGTTGGTAGGCTTTTTCAAAATTAAAATCGGTTTTCTGTTCATCATTCAAAGTTGCTCCATAATATATTGGAAAACTATACGTGGAGTTTGAGGCTAATATTACAGAGTCTTTAGCGGTGCTAAATATTTGATGACTGTATTTTCCTTTGTATCCCAGTTGGTTTTGGGTAAAATCAACATTAGAAAATTGGATTTTTTGGCTTTTTTTGGAAATATTTTCAACCTCCCATTCCTCTACTAAATAGTGTTCTTCCATAGATGGATAGAAGGTTTTTGTCACCTTAATACCATTCACAGGAGTGCAATAAAAAATTAGTTTCCCCGAGATTTTTACAGAATCGATTTTTGAAGGAACAATCAGCTTATCATCCAGTTTTATAGAAGGCGCGATATCGTCATTTGTAGTTCTTCTAAAATAAGCACGATATTTTTTCCAATCTGGCTCATTGGATTTATTATAAGTTCTAAGTTGAGGAAAAATCACATCTCTTGAGATGGATAGGTTTTGTAAAGAATCTACCTCATAGTAAAGTATTGCGGATACTTTTCTGCCAGACATTTCTATATTGTCTTTGTGAGGAAGTCTATTTTCTTTAGTCACATCCCAAACAATACTTTTTTCGTCAGCTAGCTTCCAATAATCTTGATTTATAGAACCCTGTGCAAGGATACTACAACAACCAAAAATGTATAGAAGGCAATTCGCAAATAGTGTCTTTTTCATAATCAATTTAAATGTTTTGAAGATACTAAAGAGCTTTAAATAGTATTATAATTGACCGTTCCATTCTTGGTAAAATTGCTCAAGATAATCCAGCATAAATTTATGGCGTTGATTAGCTATATTTTTACCAGTAATAGTATTCATTTTATCTTTTAGCAACAATAATTTTTCATAAAAATGATTAATTGTTGGGGCAGTAGATTTCTTGTATTCCTCTTTTGTCATTGTAAGATTAGGAGTGATAGAAGGGTTATACAATTCTCGATTTTTAAAGCCACCATAATTAAAAGCACGAGCAATACCAATTGCACCAATAGCATCTAATCTATCAGCATCTTGCACCACGTGTAATTCTTTAGAAACAAAAGATTTTTTGTCCTTTTCCAAAGAGTTTTTAAAAGACATATTTTCTATGATTTTAATCACATGACTAATGACCTTATTATCCACATTTAATGAGGTTAGAAAGTCTTTTGCCATTCTTGGTCCAATGCTTTCATCACCATCGTGAAATTTGGGGTCAGCGATATCATGTAAAAGTGCTGCAAGACTAACAACTAAAATATTTACTTTCTCATCTTTTGCTAATAATAATGTATTATTAAAAACACGTTGTATGTGAAACCAATCATGACCACCTTCCGCGCCACGCAAAGTTTCTTTTACAAATACAATAGTTTCTTCAACTAACTCAGCATCATTCATCTACAATAATATCTTTAATAACTTGTTGCTCTATTTTTAGTATTAAGTCGTCTAAATTTCCACTATTTGCTATTGGTGGGTGTACTTTAAATTTTAGATGTGCGCCAATACCCATAGGAAATTTACCATAACGGAGGAGCTTCCACGAGTTGTTTATAGTAATTGGGACAATCAATGCTGAAGGAGATTTTTTAAGCAACATTTTTAAACCCATAGGTTTAAAGGGCTTTGGGTTACCATCTCTACTACGAGTGCCTTCAGGGAAAATTACTGCACTACGATTATATTTTTCAATATAGGAACCTAATTTCCCAATTTCTGTAATAGCTTGCTTCCCATCTTTTCTATCGATAAGGGCAGAGCCACCATGTCTAAGATTATAAGAAACACTGGGAATACCTTTACCTAGTTCTTTTTTACTTACAAATTTAGGATGGTGCTTACGCATATGCCATATGATAGGAGGAATGTCATACATGCTTTGATGATTGGAAACTATAATCAAAGGTTTATCTGTGGGAATATTTTGATTATTCTCAAAGGTATAACGAGTGCCTAATATATTGGTGCTAAGCATTAAAAACCAATTTAAAATACTAACTGAGCCTTTAAGTGGTTTGTAACCAAATACATTGAAACTAACCCAAAGAATTGGATGAAAAATGAGTAGAGATAACCCAAAAGAAATAAAGAAAAGGATGGTTAGTGGATAAGAAAGCAACTTTCGCATAGTGTAAAAATAAAAAACCACCTCAAAAAGAAGTGGTTTTAATCTTTTTTTCATTTGAATAAATTCTTACTCAAATGTGTAAACTTTGGTAAATAAGAGCTACCCTCTCTTTTGGAGAGGGACAGGGGGAGAGGTCTAGCAGTGTTCGTTATAAGCTTCTGTCAAATTCTCTGCAATCATTTCTGCTGGTCTACCTTCAATATGATGTCTTTCAATCATATGTACCAATTCTCCATTTTTAAACAAAGCCATGCTAGGTGATGATGGAGGAAAAGGAATCATAGCAGCTCTTGCTGTATTAACCGCCTCTGTGTCTACACCAGCAAATACGGTTGTTATAAAATCTGGTTTTTTACCGTTTTGTAAGCTTAGTTTTGCAGCAGGTCTTGCATTTGCAGCGGCACAACCACAAACAGAATTAACAACTACTAAAGTTGTTCCATCTTTTTTTAGTGCATTTTCAACTGCCTCGCTTGTATATAATTCTTCGAACCCAACACTAGCTAGGTCGTTTCTCATTGGTTTTACTAATTCCTCAGGATACATAGTCTAATTTTTTAATATTCACAAAGATAGGTTTTTTGTCGTATTTTTTTGTGAGACTTAACATGTCTTTGACTATTCAAAGGCCTATATTTGAAATTCTAATTTTTTCTATATGATTAAGTGGTTTGCAGCCATTTTAGGGTACTCTTTTTTACGCTTTCCAGGAGCTATTTTAGGCTTTTTAGTTGGTAGCTTTATAGATAATTTAAGCAGTAATAAAGGCGGAGGAGCTAGAACTGTTTTTAGTGATTTTACTAGGCAAACAGTTTCACCAGCAGATTTTGAGCTTAATTTATTATCCCTTTGTTCTATTGTAATAAAAGCTGATGGACAAGCAAGTCAAAGAGAACTGGATTATGTGCGCCAGTATTTTATAAGTACTTATGGTAAAGAGAAAGCCAATGCCATTTTTAGAACTTTTAATGATGTAATTAAAAAAAGGGAAGTTTCTGCACAAAGGATTTGCACGTATCTAAATCAAAGAACGCGATACGAAGTTCGTTTACAATTGATTCACTTTTTATTCGGAATTGCCCAAGCAGATGGCCAAGTAAGTCAGTCTGAAGTAAGTAAAATAAGAGAATTGGCAGGGTACTTGCGAGTTGGGTTGAATGATTTTGAAAGCATCATGGCAATGTTTATTAAGTCTGCCGACAATGCTTATAAAATATTAGAGATTCAACGTTCTGCTTCTGATGATGAGGTAAAAAAAGCCTACAGAACAATGGCAAAAAAATACCATCCTGATAAGGTAATTACAGAGAATGAGGCTATTAAAAAAGGAGCTGAAGAAAAGTTTAAAGAAGTGCAGAAAGCTTATGAAGTAATTCAGCAAGAAAGAGGAATGA
>CAYTRI010000065.1:0-13345 GCA_964440105.1 uncultured Flavobacteriaceae bacterium | reverse complement strand
CTTTAGACATATCTGAATCAACCGCTCTCATTACTTCTAATGCAGCTTTTAATTGCGGAATATCTCTAAACTGACGACGAACTTCTTCAATCATTGCCATGGCAGCTCTACCCACAGCGTTCATAGAAAGTGCTGAGAATACAAATGGTAGCATTCCACCTACTAAAAGACCAGCCATTATTTTTGGTTGCGAAACATCAATAGAAGTAACATTTGCAACTTTCATAAAGGCAGAAAACAATGCTAAAGCTGTTAGTGCAGCAGAAGCAATTGCAAAACCTTTACCAATTGCAGCAGTTGTATTACCAACAGCATCTAATTTATCTGTACGCTCACGTACTTCTGGCTCTAATTCCGCCATTTCAGCAATACCACCAGCATTATCAGAAATTGGTCCGTAAGCATCAACAGCTAACTGGATTCCTGTATTTGCCAACATACCTACGGCTGCTATCGCAATACCATAAAGACCTGCACAATAATGTGAAACTAGAATTGCCGCAGCAATTAGGATGATAGGAATCATGGTAGACATCATTCCAACACCTAAACCTGCTATAATATTCGTTGCAGCACCGGTCTCAGATTGAGCAACAATTGAGTTGACAGGTTTTGTACCTGTGCCAGTATAATACTCAGTAATTTTACCTACACCTAAACCAGCAACAAGACCTGCAATAGTTGCATAAAACACACCCATTGCTCCCATCGGTAGACCTTCTACGGTTTCAGGTATTAAAGCATTAATAATAAAATAAGATGCAGCAACCATTAAACCAGCTGAACCAAACTCACCAATATTTAAAGCTGTTTGTGGGTTTCCACCATCTTTAACTTTTACAAAGAAAGTTCCGATGATAGACATTAGTATACCTACAGCAGCTAATACTAAAGGAAGGTAAACAGCACCTAAGCCTGTAAAATCTGGAGTTATAATAAACGCTCCTAATACCATAGTACCAATAATAGAACCTACATAAGATTCGAAAAGGTCAGCTCCCATACCAGCAACATCACCAACATTATCACCAACGTTATCTGCAATAGTAGCAGGATTTAATGGGTGATCTTCTGGAATACCAGCTTCTACTTTACCAACAAGGTCAGCACCAACATCGGCAGCTTTAGTATAAATACCGCCACCAACACGTGCAAAAAGTGCAATAGAAGAAGCTCCTAATGAAAAGCCAGATAATACATTAAGGACAAGTCCTAAATTATCAGCTCCAGGCCAAATCTCTTGATATCCCCAAAATAAAAGGCTAAGTCCTAGAACTCCGAGTCCAACAACTCCAAGGCCCATTACTGCTCCCCCAGCAAAAGCAACTTCTAAAGCTTTCCCTAAAGATGTTTTAGCAGCCTGTGTAGTTCTTACATTTGCTTTTGTAGCTACCTCCATTCCTATAAAACCAGCTAAGGCAGAACAAATAGCACCTACAACAAAAGAAAGTGCTACCATTCCATGTGAACCAGTTTCATTACTTCCTTTAAAGAACAAAAGAACCGCAACCGCTAAAACGAAAATGCTTAATATTTTATATTCAGCTTTTAAGAAAGACATTGCACCGTCCGCAATGTTCTTAGCAATACGTGCCATTTTTGCATCACCAACTTCTTGCTTAGATACCCATCCACTTTTGATAAAAACGTATATCAAAGCTAGAACACCGAATACTGGTAAAAATTGAATTATTAATTCCATAGTTATTTAGTTAATTATTAGGTTTTTTAGAATTTTTTAATGCGTGCAAATGTAATAAAATAGGTATGAATAAAAAAAGCATCTCAAAAATTATGAGATGCTTAAAATCAATTCAATATAATTGCTTAAATCATAAAAGTGCGCTTCAATTTATGCTCACTTTCATCGTAACGCTTTACACATTCATGATAAATCTTAATAGCTTCTTTTGCATCTCCCCATCCGCCTGTGTCAACTTTCTTTTCTTCTAAATCTTTATACACCTTGAAAAAGTGTTTTATTTCCTTTTTACGATGCGGATTTATATCACTTAAATCATTTTTCTTATTCCAAACCGGGTCATTCACTGGTACACAAATAATTTTCTCATCAGGGCCTTTCTCATCCGTCATATGAAAAACACCTATAGGTTTTACTTCCATAACCACCATAGGGTATGTTGGCTCCGTGGTCATTACTAATACATCAAGTGGATCTTGGTCCAAAGCTAAAGTTTCTGGAATAAAGCCATAATCCCCAGGATACATCATAGATGAAAACAAAGTTCTATCAAATCTAATTTTATTTAGAGTGAAATCGTACTCATACTTATTTCTACTCCCTTTTGGGATTTCAATTAGAACATCAAACGTTACATTATCTTCTGCTTCTTTACTCATAGCTATAAATTATAATATCAAATTACCTCTATCTAACGACCCTAAGGTTAAGATAGTATAAAGAGTTGATTCCTACTTTCGCAAGAATGACAAAAAATATTTAAAAACTGAAACCAAAACTACCAGTTACACCAAATGCTCGAGCATTTGGGTTTTCTAAATAGTTTCCACGGAAGTTAAAGTCTATCCTAAAGATTTTAAAAATATTACCTATTCCTAAAGAGTATTCATAATATATTCGGTCATCTGGCGCTAGCAGCGGAATATTAGTTGGTGCGCTCAAAGCAATATTTTCATCAGAAATCTGACCCCAAGCACCTCGGAGTCCAACAATCTCCCTTAAGTTTAATTTTCTAAGAAATGGAATTCTAGAAAAAAGCCTCCCATTAAAATTATGTTCTAAATGTACTGTGGCATAAGTATCCGTAACAAACTCATAAAAATCTAGATTTGGAAAAGTTTTATATAGTGAAAAAACAGTCTGATTGCCCGGTATTACACTTAATAAACCTAGAGGCACTTCTCCAAAAGTTTTACCCAATTCCACTGTACTCGTTAAACGACCAAAGCCACCAATTTGCCATGGTTGCGTATAAGAAAATTGTAATCTTTCATAGTCAAAATCACTTTCTAAAAAGCCACTAATTCCCTTGGTATAATTTAAAAGTAAAGTACTATAATTCTCATTTACGGCATAACGTTCTACTCCAGAACCAATAGTCTTTTTACCCGGTGTGTACACTAAAGTTGTATTAATATCAAACTGTTTTACTTCTGATGAGATTCCTGTTGGAGAATTCGGATCAACATAATCCAAGCTAAAGTCTGCTGGTAATGCTGAACTTAATGTTCTCATTGAGCTACCAAGTAATACCTTAAAATTCTTTATAGGTTCTATTTCAGCATTAAATACAGAAAGATTTATATTGGTTAAACGATTATTATTACCTACTGAAACCAGCGAAGAAGATGCTATACTCCTTCCCAAGACATCATTTGTACTTGTTAAGCTTAAACCAAGTTGTTCCACATCCCTACGATGTCCTCCAGAGATAATGAGTCGGTTCTTTCTATCCAAAAGAAACTTTCCTGAAATACCGTGTTTAAACTTTTTATCATCAAACCCATAAGCAGTATAAGCTTCTATCCGCCAAGGGTCATTTTGGCTAAAAAATGTTCTTACTCCTCCTCTAACTCTTATACCTTCAGCATCATTAATACCAAAGGTGCTGTATAAGTCGCCAATATCTATATTCCATTTATCAATTTCAATATAGCCGGAGCCCAATACACTTACTATATCATAATAGGTATTGAATTTAGGTACAGTTTTTAAAGTGTCTAATAATTGGAATATTCCGGATTCGTCATCATTCAACTGTTCTAGCCTAGCATTTTTCCAAAATGTGGAATCTCTGGAAAATACTCTAGGGTCGTATGGGTCAGATTCAGCTTTATAAAATGCTTCTCCTTTTTCTACATCAAAAACATAATTATCAAAAACTGTTGTTCGTTTGCCATAAACACCCTTAGATTTCTCTTTCTTAGAAAACGCAAAATCACTTAGCATATAATCGCGTTTTAATAAAAACACGGAATCACTCACGACATCAAAGTCTTGTTCTATATAAACTTCTTTAACCCAATTAAGATTTGCGCTTTTTGTTACTTCTAAGTTTATTTTCTTAACTGCAAATGTGGTATCATTTACCCAAAAATCTCCTTTGAAAGTGAGTTCATTTTTTCTGCGTGGATAGTAGATAATATTATAACACCATTTATCATCAATAAAAGTACTATCAGAAAGGACATAATTATAGGTATCAACACCTGTTTTGGAAAGCGGGCTGGTAAAACTTTTATCGAAAAACTTTAAATAATTATCGTAAACATCATAGTCAGCATATAAATCTTCAACAAAAGCAGTTATCGCTTGATTGCCACCAAAACCAGAACTTTTATTACCAAGAACATCTTCTTTTTTTAATTGAAGCCGATTATCACCATACACCTTAGAAAATACTTCATTTAAAAACATAGGCAAGTAAGTCTTGCCTGTAATACGAGATGTATCCAAATCATCAAAAACGAATTCTAAACCTTTAAAAATCTTACTTTTAATAAGGGCGCTATCAATTGTATTTAAATCAAATTCTACCTTCTCATACTTATCGTATTTATAGGTTTTAAATTTGTTTACACCATTCTCACGTTTTTTAGCCCATATCTTTTTTAGAATATCAATTGCTGGGTTATTTTTTTTGGATTGTTTTCCGGTATAAATAACAACCTCATCTAGCTGTTCTGCCGACTCTTTCAAAATGACTTCTAACTCGTAATTTACTTTAGAGGCTAGTGTAACTTCTTGAGTTTCGTAACCTATAAAAGAAACAACAATTGCCTTATAATTTTCTTCAGATTCAAAATAAAACCGTCCATTATCATTTGTTATAGTACCTTCAGAAGAATCCTTAAAGATAATGTTGGCGAATGCAACAGGGTTATTGAACTCGTCTAGTACAATACCACTAACCTTGGTCTGCGCATTCAAAAAAGTTAATAGAAAAAAAGAAAATAGAAATAGGAATTTTTTCATGCTCTGATTAGGGTGTTATAAGAACAATTAGATAGTATCTAATTTCTTAAGATTCCCTTAGTTTTGGTTTTAAAGTAACTTCTTATCAAAAACTATTCCTTAAAAAAGCCTCGTCAACATATGTCGACGAGGCTAATATACCTTACAAAATTGGCTATTTTATTTATATAACACTTTCTTAACAGCTTTAACAACATCGCCGCTATTAGGCAACCATTCTTCTAAAAGTACTGGAGAATAAGGAGCTGGTGTGTCTGCTGTATTTATTTTTACTACTGGTGCATCTAAATAATCAAATGCTTTATCTTGAACATGATAGATAATCTCTGTAGAAACATTACCAAATGGCCATGCTTCTTCCAAAATCACTAACCTATTGGTTTTCTTTACAGAATTTACAATGGAATTAATATCCATGGGACGTACAGTACGTAAATCAATAATTTCACAACTTACACCTTCTTTTTCTAGCTCATCTGCAGCTTTGTATGCTTCTTTGATGATTTTTCCAAAAGATACAATGGTAACATCTGTACCTTCCCTTTTTATTTCTGCAACACCTAATGGAATAGTATAATCGCCTTCTGGCACCTCCCCTTTGTCACCATACATTTGCTCAGATTCCATAAAAATAACAGGATCATTATCACGAATCGAAGCTTTTAATAGGCCTTTTGCATCAGCTGGGTTCGAAGGAACAACAACTTTTAGACCCGGGCAGTTAGCATACCAGCTTTCAAAGGCTTGTGAGTGCGTTGCAGCTAATTGACCAGCAGAAGCGGTTGGCCCTCTAAATACTATTGGGCAAGGAAATTGTCCACCAGACATTTGTCTAATCTTTGCTGCATTATTTATTATTTGGTCTATACCAACAAGTGCAAAGTTAAAAGTCATAAACTCTATAATAGGTCTATTCCCTAACATTGCAGAACCAACACCTATTCCTGAAAAACCAAGTTCAGAAATTGGAGTATCAATAACACGCTCGGCACCAAATTCATCTAACATTCCCTTGGATGCTTTGTAAGCACCATTATATTCTGCAACTTCTTCACCCATTAAATAAATGGAATCGTCAGTTCGCATTTCCTCTGACATGGCTTCGCAAATTGCTTCTCTAAATTGTAGTGTCTTCATATATTCGTTAAAGGAGTCTTACTTGTTCTAAAAACGCTAGCAAAAATAGCAAAATATATAGGAATACTTACCGTGTAGAATTTAAAAAAAAGTACATTATTTATTATGCATGCATAGTAAATTTAAGAATTATTGGCTATCTTAGCGCGGTAAATTTTTAGATAAACCTATGAAAATATTAGTTTGCATAAGCAATGTGCCAGACACAACTTCCAAAATTAATTTTACGGAAAGTGACACTAAATTTGACACTAATGGCGTACAATTTGTGATTAATCCTAATGATGAATTTGGATTAACTCGTGCCATGTGGTTTAAAGAAAAGCAAGGAGCTATTGTTCATGTAGCCAATGTAGGTGGCGCTCAAACCGAACCAACAATAAGAAAAGCATTGGCAATAGGTGCTGATGAAGCTATTCGAATTAATGCAGAACCAAAAGATGGTTTTTTTGTAGCCAGACAACTTGCTGAAGTTGTGAAAAATGGCGGTTATGACTTGGTTATTGCTGGTAGAGAGTCTATAGATTATAATGGTGGTATGGTACCAGGGATTTTAGCTACTTTACTAGACATGAACTTTGTAAATACTTGTATTGAATTAGAAGTTGAAGGTACTGAAGCAACAGCTACTCGCGAAATTGACGGCGGAAAAGAAAAAATTAAAACATCCCTTCCATTAGTAATTGGAGGGCAAAAAGGACTAGTAGAAGAGAGTGATTTACGTATTCCAAATATGAGAGGTATTATGATGGCGCGTAAAAAAGCACTTAATGTTGTTGAACCTATTGATGCTCCTAGCCTTACCGAAGATAAGAAATTTGAAAAACCCGCGGCTAAAGGACCTGTAAAATTAGTAGATGCAGGTAATGTGGGTGAGTTGGTAAATCTATTACATAACGAAGCTAAAGTAATTTAAGACATGTCAGTACTAGTATATACAGAATCAGATAAAGGTAAGTTTAAGAAGAACGCCTTAGAAGTGGCTTCTTATGCAAGTGAAATTGCAAAGCAAATGGGAACTACCGTAACTGCAGTAGCTATTAATGCAGATGATAGTAGCTCCCTAGGTAATTATGGTGTAAATAAAGTTTTAAACATTTCCGATAGCAAATTAGATACTTTTAACGCCAAAGCATTTGCTAATTGTATAGCTCAAGCTGCTGAAGTTGAAGGAGCTAAAGTAATTGTAGTTAGTTCAAGTGCAGATAGCAGGTTTTTAAGTGGAATTTTAGCTGCAAAATTAAATGCAGGTTATGTACCAAATGTGGTAGCTGCTCCAGAAAGCACAAGCCCATTTGTAGTAAAAAGAACTGCTTTTAGCAACAAAGGCTTTGCACATACCGAAATTGACTCGGAAACTAAAATCATAGGACTATCCAACAATGCATTTGGTATTGTAGAAAACAGCAGTTCAGCGTCAGTTGAAGATTTCTCTGCAACGATTAACGATAATGATTTTGGCGCAAAATCTATTGAGATAGATAAAGTAGTAGGAAAAGCTACTATTGCAGATGCTGATATTGTTGTTTCTGCCGGGCGTGGATTAAAAGGTCCAGAAAACTGGGGAATGGTAGAAGAATTAGCTGATATTTTAGGAGCTGCAACTGCATGCTCTAAACCAGTTTCAGATTTAGGCTGGAGACCACATGGTGAGCATGTTGGCCAGACTGGAAAACCGGTTGCTAGCAATTTGTATATCGCAATCGGAATTTCGGGGGCAATACAACATTTGGCGGGTGTTAGTTCTTCAAAAACGAAGGTTGTAATTAATAATGACCCAGAAGCTCCCTTCTTTAAAGCTGCTGATTATGGTATTGTTGGCGATGCTTTTGAAGTAGTACCAGAACTCATCGAAAAATTAAAAGAATTTAAAGCGCAAAACGTTTAATTTTTGTTAATTTGCTCCATTCAAGGGGCTGTTCAAATAGAAGGTAGCCCTATTTATTTGAACAGCCTTTTTTGGTTTCTACAAGATATCTATGAGTTTAGTTCGATTAAAAATTAAGGGGATTTCATACAGCCAAACGCAAAATGGCGCCTATGCCCTTATTTTAAATGAAGTTGAAGGTGACAGAAAACTACCTATTGTAATTGGAGCTTTTGAAGCACAATCTATTGCAATTGCGTTGGAAAAGGAAATTAAACCTCCTCGCCCACTAACCCATGACCTTTTCAAAAACTTTTCAGACAGATTTGACATTGTTGTAAAGCAAGTGATTATTCATAAGCTTGTTGATGGTGTATTCTATTCCAGTATTATCTGCGAACGGGAAAAAGTAGAAGAAATTATAGACGCAAGAACGAGTGATGCTATCGCTTTAGCTTTACGTTTTGATGCTCCGATTTTTACTTACAAAACTATTTTAGATAAAGCTGGAATCTTCTTAAAATTTTCGGCTAAGGATAAAGAAGAAGATAGTGATGATAGTATTGTTGTTGATGAAATACTGCAAGAAGGAGAAACCGTTGAAATAGAATCTGATGCTTCAGGTGGCTATCGCGAAATGACCATAGATGAACTAAATAAAGAATTAGATAAAGCCGTAGCCTCAGAGGATTATGAAAAAGCGGCCAAACTTAGAGACGAAATCTCTAAACGTAATTAACCAATACTTTTTTATGAAATCACTTGGAATTTGGATGCTTGTTTTATGCTGTTTTACCACTTTCCAAATTTCTGCACAAGATCTTGCAGTAATTGATAGTTTACAAAGCGCTATTGATACTGCTTCCATTGAAAAAATAAAAGTTCCCGAAGTAATTCCTAATCAAGGTTTTTCCTTTACAAGCCTATGGCGTGGTGCTCTTGGGATGCTAGTTTTAGTGCTTATCGCCTTTTTATTTAGCGCTAATAGACGTGCCATAAATTGGAAGACCGTTGGTATAGGCTTAGGGCTTCAACTCATTATAGCCGTTGGAGTTTTAAAAGTTCGATTTGTTCAAGTTATTTTTGAGTGGATTGGAGAACGTTTTATAGATATTCTAGAATTTACTAGAGCGGGCAGTAAGTTTTTGTTTGAGGGTCTAGTGGTTGACATGGATACTTTTGGCTACATATTTGCTTTTCAAGTATTACCAACCATCATCTTCTTTTCGGCACTTACATCGGTATTATTTTATTTAGGAATTATTCAAAAAGTAGTAAAAGCCTTAGCTTGGTTGTTAACCAAATCTTTGGGAATCTCTGGCGCGGAAAGTTTATCAATTGCAGGAAATATTTTTCTAGGACAAACCGAAGCACCGCTACTAATTAAAGCCTACTTAGAAAAAATGAATAAATCTGAAATACTGCTTGTAATGATTGGTGGTATGGCTACTGTAGCTGGAGCAGTTTTGGCAGCTTATATTGGGTTTTTAGGGGGTGATGACCCAGAGTTACAATTAATTTTTGCAAAACATTTACTGGCAGCTTCTGTAATGGCTGCGCCAGGCGCTATCGTTATTTCTAAAATGTTATATCCACAAACAGAAAAAATCAATACTGATGTAAAAGTTTCTCAAGAGAAAATAGGTTCAAATATTTTAGATGCTATTGCGAATGGAACTACAGAAGGTTTAAAACTTGCTGTAAATGTTGGTGCCATGCTATTGGTATTTGTTGCCTTTATCGCTATGATTAATGGAATTTTAGATGGTGTTGGTGATTGGACTTCGCTGAATAGCTGGATTGCTAGTAATACCGCCTACGAGAAATTCTCCTTAGAAGCTATTTTAGGGACCATTTTCGCTCCATTAATGTGGTTAATTGGTGTTTCAAGTGAAGATACCATGCTCATGGGACAATTGCTAGGAATTAAACTTGCAGCTAGTGAGTTTATAGGATACATACAACTGGCCGAGCTAAAAAATATGGCCAATGCAACGCACTTTACATATAACAAGTCGGTGATTATGGCTACCTATATGTTATGTGGATTTGCAAACTTCGCTTCTATCGGCATCCAAATTGGTGGTATTGGTTCTTTAGCACCAGGGCAACGAAAAACACTTTCCGAATTTGGAATGAGAGCTGTTCTTGGTGGTTCTCTAGCTTCTTTACTTTCTGCAACTATTGCGGGAATGATTTTGGGGTAAGCCCCCTAACCCCCAAAGGGGGAACTACTTTTTTCTAGTTGATAAATAGTTTATAATCAAAAAAGATTTCTACTACCTAATCACCAGATTACTTTTATTTTAGTGTTTTGAAAAAGTTTCTCCCCTTTGGGGAGACGGAAGAGGGGCTTATGAAACAATACCACGATTTACTAAAACACGTTTTAGAACACGGAAATCAAAAAGGAGATAGAACCGGAACAGGAACTAAAAGCGTTTTTGGTTACCAAATGCGATTTGACTTATCAGAAGGGTTTCCAATGGTGACTACCAAAAAGTTGCATTTAAAATCTATTGTATATGAGCTTTTGTGGTTTTTAAAGGGAGATACCAATATTGACTACTTAAAAGAAAATGGTGTTCGTATTTGGAATGAATGGGCAGACGAAAATGGAGATTTAGGCCCTGTTTATGGCCACCAATGGCGTAATTGGAATAGTGAAGAGATAGACCAGATAAAAGAGGTTATACATTCTTTAAAGCATAATCCCAATAGCAGAAGAATGCTTGTTTCTGCATGGAATCCTAGCGTTTTGCCGGATACTTCTAAATCATTTTCTGAAAATGTAGCAAATGGAAAAGCGGCTTTACCGCCCTGCCATGCGTTCTTCCAATTTTATGTAGCTGATGGAAAACTAAGTTGCCAACTGTACCAACGTAGCGCAGATATATTTTTAGGCGTTCCATTTAACATTGCTTCATATGCCCTATTTACGATGATGATGGCGCAAGTTTGTGGCTACGAGGCTGGAGATTTTATCCACACCTTTGGTGATGCGCATATTTACAACAACCATATGGAGCAAGTAGATTTGCAACTCTCAAGAGAACCAAGACCACTACCTAAAATGATTTTAAACCCAGAAGTAAAAGATATTTTAGACTTTACGTTTGATGATTTTACGCTTGTAGATTATAATCCGCATCCACATATTAAAGGGGTTGTGGCGGTATAAAGAAATATCTCTGTTTTAAATTAAGAAGTAGTTATATTTATAAATGGAATATTGGGAAGAAATAAATAGTAAACTAAAACCTTGGATTGATACTGATTTAAATAAGACAGTAGTTGATTTATTTGCTGGTTGTGGTGGACTTTCCCTAGGTTTTGAAGCTAATGGATTTAAAACTATTGGTTATGAAATGGATGAAAACGCGACTAAAACATATAACGAAAACTTAATTGGAGAATGCTTTAATCAAAAACTGACAACTGAAACCATTTATCCAAAAGCAGATATTGTTATTGGTGGTCCGCCTTGTCAACCATTTAGTGTTGGCGGTAAACAACTTGGTTTAAAAGATTCTCGTGATGGATTTCCCATTTTCTTAGCAGCAATAAAACAATTAGGCCCAGAAGTTCTTCTTTTTGAGAACGTTCGTGGAATGTTGTATAAAAATAAATGGTATTTAAAAGAAGTTATCGAAGAACTTGAAAAATTAGGTTATTATGTGAGCTACTCACTTTTAAATGCGAAAGATTATGAAGTTCCACAAAACAGAGAAAGAGTAATTGTAATAGGTTCTAAAAAGAAAAACAGATTCCCTAAAAAAATAAATCGAAAAGTCACAGCAGGAGAAGCTCTAGGAGAATTAGCTTTTCAATTTGATGAAGACTCAAAATTCTTCACAAAATCTATGGATGAATATGTTGCTAAATATGAAAAAGCTTCAAAATGCGTAAACCCAAGAGATTTATATTTAGATAGACCTGCACGAACTTTAACTTGTAGAAATTTAGCTGGAGCTACTGGAGATATGCATAGGGTTAGATTAAAAGATGGGAGAAGACGTAGAATTACAGTTAGAGAAGCTGCTAGACTTCAAAGTTTTCCTGATTGGTTTGATTTTATAGGTACACAGACACATCAATACAATCAAATAGGAAATGCAGTAGCACCAAATTTTGCTTATCATTTAGCTTCTAGCATTAAGGACTATTTCACTAATGATTTGGCATATTTAATTGCAGAAAACCAACAATTCAAACTATTCGAGAATGAAACAGTATATCAGTCCAGATAAATTTAAAAATAAGTCCAAAGAAGTTCAGGAACTGATAAACACTACACTATTCATTTTAGACAGCTTTGGAATCCCTGTAGATTCAACACCAAGACGATTAGAAAGAATGACTATTGCTTTTCTAGCAACTGCTGACATAAAAAATATAGATGATTTTAAGTCAATTAAGGATTTCAACAGTGGATATTCATTAAAGACAAGGGATATAATTAATTATGTCAACAAAAATTTCGGAGAAGACATTAGTTCAGGCTCTTATGACGACATAAGGAGAAAAGACTTAAAACTGCTGACTGTTGCAGAGATTGTTTTAAGGTCTAGTCCAAATTCCGCAACAAACGATTCTACTCGTGGATATTGTATTAATCCAACGTATGCTGAACTCATAAGAGAATATGGTTCTAAAAATTGGAAAGAACTTGTTGTAAAAAAGCTTCAAGGAATTGAGCCATTAAATCAAAAACTAAAAAGACAACGAGAAATACAAAGAGTAAAAGTTACTCTGCCATCCAAAGGGAAACTTGAATTTTCTGCTGGAGAACATAATGATTTGCAAAAAGCTATAATTGAAGATTTTCTACCGAGATATGGTTTTGGAGCAGAAGTTTTATATGTCGGAGATACATCAAATAAATATTTACATTTAGAAACAGAAAAACTCGAAGCACTGAACTTCTTTGAAATATCTCACGAAGAATTACCTGATGTCATTGCGTATTCAAAACAAAAGAATTGGCTTTATCTAATTGAAGCAGTTCATTCATCAGGACCAATTAGCGAAATCAGACTTCTACAGCTTGAGAAGTTAACGAAGAAATGTAAAGCTGACATTGTATACGTAACTGCTTTCCTGGATAGGCCAAAATTTCGAAAATTTATGGCTGACATAGCTTGGGAAACTGAAGTATGGATAGCTGATAATCCTGACCACATGATTCATTTCAACGGAGATAAATTTTTAGGACCATATAAAGATTAACTCTAAAAAAAGCCCAAACTTTCGCTTGGGCTTTCGTCACAAAATAAACTTTAATTTTCTTTTTCAATGTTCATGTCTTGTGACTGTTAAGAAGTTAGACAAGTCAAAATCACCTTCTAAATCACCAGCATTTTTGCCTGCTTCTAATCCTTCTA
>CAYTRI010000064.1:0-13420 GCA_964440105.1 uncultured Flavobacteriaceae bacterium | reverse complement strand
TCCATTATGCCATATAATATTGCCATTGTCTGCGTAATGCCATCCTAAACCGATTTTAAAATTTCCGCTTTTATTTTTAAAAGCTGTTTTGTGGCTTAATTTCATCGCATCTGATAGTGCTGAATCGTCAGCCATATTAGCTTTTATAAATTTTACCATGTCTGTTGCTGTAGAACGTATTCCGCCTGCACCTGCCAAACTAGTAAGGTCCCAGTTTTTTACCTCTTCACCAAAAGCATATCCTTTTGCCAAATGCGCCAACATGTTATCTGAAAATGTAAGACCTGTATTGTCCATCTTAAATTCCTTCGCAATTTTTTCTACAACCAATTCCTCATAAGACTTTCCTGCGTGTAGCTCCAAAATATGACCTAAAAGTCCCATTCCATAGTTTGAATATTCATAAGATTCGCCAATATCTCTTGTAAGTTCATATGAAGAAAGAAATTCATAAACCTGCTCAACTGTGTAATCCTTAAAAGGATTTTCAGCATCTGAAGGAGTAAAATTACTTGGCATTCTAGGTAATCCTGAAGTATGGGTTGCCAAATCTTTTAATTTGATAACACTACCATTTCTTTCAGGCACTTTAATAGTTTTAGGCAAATATTTAGAGATTGGATCTTCTAAAGACATGTTGCCCTGTAAAACTTGATCTGCCAATAAAATGGTGGTAAAAACTTTTGATATTGACCCTATTTCATAGACCGTATTTTCATCCACAGCCATTCCATTCTCTAAAGCGGTTTTACCATAACTAAAGAAATCCACTTTTTCTCCTTCAATATAACCTACAACTACACTAACGTTGTCACCAACTTTAATTCTTTGCTTAATATTATCTTTTACTTCATCTGAAATTTGAGCATTTAAAGTATTAGCCCAAATAAATAAGCCTAGGATTAAAAAGAACGAAATACGGTTTTTCATTATTATCGATTTTAGTTTACTAATAATGAGTACCTATTGCGCCTAAAATGTTACATAAAATAGTAAAACCTTAGTTTGGAACTATACCGGCAAGGTTTCTTTGGTTTCCCACTCATTAATCCATTTAGCCATTAAAGCAACCCATGCATCATTATCGTTTAAACAAGAAATGTGTTTATAGTGTTCTCCGCCAGCCTCTTCAAACTGCTCTTTTCCTTCCATGGCAATCTCTTCAAGAGTTTCCAAACAATCACTAACAAAAGCGGGAGTTATAACTGCTAATCGCTTCTTCCCCTCTTTTGGGAAACGCTCAAATTCGTAATCCGTGTATGGTTTTAACCAAGGGTCGCCTGCTAATCTTGACTGAAAAGAAGAACTAACCTTTTCTTCTGGCAGGCCTAAATACGCTTTTACTAATTCAGTAGTGTCATAACATTGATGGCGATAGCATGTGTGATGCGCAACTGAATTTATACTACAACAAGAACCATCAATTTTACAGTGAAATTTTGTTGGGTCAGATTTACGTATGTGACGTTCTGGTATTCCATGGTATGAAAATAAGACATGGTCATATTCAAAATCTTTTAGACCCTCTGCAATGCTTTCAGAAAGTACTTTTATGTAATCTTCATTACTGTAGAAGGCAGGCATGGTAGTCATTTTCATTTCTGGAAAAAATTCCTGCTGGTCTTCCATTGCTTTAACCACCACAGTTTCATAGGATGACATGGCATAATGAGGATATAGTGGCACTAATAATACTTCGTCTACATTTTGTTCTTTAAGCTCTTGTAAACCTTCTTTAATACTCATTGAGCCATAACGCATTCCTAAGGCAACCGGCATCTCCGTATGCTCTCTTACTTTTTTAGCAAAACGCTTAGAGATTACAATTAGCGGAGAACCCTCATCCCACCATATCTTAGAATATGCTTTTGCAGACTTTTTAGGTCTTGTCTGTAAGATGATTCCACGAACCAATAGATTACGCAATAGTGGTGGAACGTCAATTACACGACCATCCATTAAAAATTCATCTAAATAAGGCTTAACATCTTTTGCAGTTGGACTATCTGGAGAGCCCAAATTTACCAGTAAAACTCCTTTACTCACAGCTTAAATTTTTAAAGCCTAAAAATACAACAGCAACTTTAGTTTTTTCTATTATACTTAAACAACTTTAGCTATTGGGTTATTTAAAAAACCAATAGTAGCTTTTGGCGTATTTTAGTAGTATGATTCGTAATTATTTTTTAATTCTTTTTTTAGGATACTACACTTTAAGTACTGCTCAAATTATTTGCGCTCCAACGGACAGGGCTCTTTTTAATATTAAACTGGAAGCTTTAAAAAAGATGGAAGCTTCCTCATTGAGTGATAGTATAATAACAGTGGGGACTTCATTTTTAGGAACACCTTATGTAGAAAAAACACTTGAAGTAGGTGCTGTAGAAAAGCTGGTTATAAACCTTAGAGGCTTAGATTGTACCACATTTGTAGAGAACGTATTAGCTTTTACTACAATCCTAAATTCTGAGCAAAAATTATTTACAGATTTTACTAAAACCCTAGAAACCATTCGGTATAGAAATGGTGATTTAGATGGTTATTCTTCTCGTTTACATTATTTTACAGATTGGATACGTGATAATGAAAAAATAGGTTTAGTAAAAAATATTACCACAGATTTAGGTGGAATTGAGCTTAAAAAACCCATCAACTTTATGGGTACGCATCGTAATTTATATCCATTTTTAAAAGACGATGAAAACTTTAAACGAATACAAGAAACCGAAGCAGAACTAGCAAAAGAAGTTCTTTGCTATTTACCACAGAGCGAGATTAAAAATCAAGAACTTAAAATTCAGTCTGGTGATATTATTGCTTTAGCAACTTCAATAAAAGGATTGGATGTTACACATACGGGATTTGCCATAAGACAACCAAATGGTAGAATTCATTTACTCCATGCCTCGAGTTCTGGGGAAGTAAAAATTACTAAAGAACCTTTAGTGGATTACCTAAAAAATATTAAAAGTAATATTGGAATTATAGTTGCAAGGCCTCTCTAATTTCTCCCCAAACACCAAAAGATAGCCCCTAAAAGGTGCTTTCTAAAATCTGGTTCTGAATAGGATTCATTGGTATGTCCACCCCCTGTATAGTATGCTCTCCCCCCATCGAACTCATGGTACCAAGCAATTGGATGGTTCTCTCCATTTGTTCCTCCGTCATAACTTTTTTCATCCAATTTCATAACGACAGTAACATCCGGATTTAGGTTTTTAAAATTGTACCATTCATCGGTACGCTTCCAAGTATCATTTAGATGAGTAGTAGAACTGTGTTCATTAGTTAAAACATCAATTTTAGCCTCTAGAACATTTGGGTTATTTGGGTGACTTTCAAAGTAGCCTCCTACAAGTTTACCATACCAAGGCCAATCATACTCTGTATCAGTAGCTGCATGAATACCTAAAAAACTGCCTCCAGATTGTATATATCCTTCAAAAGCTTTTTGCTCGCTTTCATCCAAAACGTCCATAGTAGTACTTAAAAAGACTACCAAACTATAGTTTGCTAAATTTTCTGAATTAAAATCTTCAGAACTTTCTGTTCTTAAAACAATAAAGTTGTTCTTACGACCCATTTCTCGCAAAGCTTTTACCCCAGTAGCAATACTTTCATGTCTAAAACCTTCGGTTTTTGTAAAAACTAATACTAAATCAGGTTTTTTAGGTGGAGATTGAACTTCAGTTTCTTGTCCGTTTAAGGTCACAGCAATACTAAAGATTACTATACTAATTGATTTGATGAATTTCATTTTTACTTAGTGTTTATGTGGTTGAAGTTAAATATTTTTTAGGTGTGGTTCCATATTTCTTTTTAAACGAGGCTATAAAATGACTGGCAGTGCTATATCCTATCTTTAACCCTACTTCGTTAACATTATACTGGCCTGTCTCCAACATTTTACGGGCATACTCCATTTTATAATCAAAAAGGAAGCCAAAAACAGAATCGCCATAAATTTGTTTAAATCCTTCTTTCAATTTTTTTAAGCTTAAGCCTATTTCCTCCGAAAGCTCAGTCAAAGTTGGCGGTTCAGACATTCTTGCAATTATAATTTCTTTTGCCTGTCTAATACGTCTTACATTATCCTCATCTGCTAAAAATGGACATTGCTCTAAATCAGCATCTTCTGTCTTATTAAAATACAACGAGATTAATTCATATACCTTGCCCTTTACATACAAACTTTTTATTGATGGGTGCAAATTATAGCTCATTAGTTGGCTTAAGACTACTGCCATCGCTGGGGTTAAAACTTCTTGTGAGTAATACTTTTTTTCACTGTTTCCATCACTCAAAAATGGAATGTAATCTGCTTCTGATGAAAACAACGAGTGAAATTTTCTTATAGTCATTACCACGGAAAGTAACCAGGAATTTGGTTCTAAAACAACATTTAATGGTAAATCTTTTAACGTGTTATACAGTAACAATGAGTTTTCTTCCGAAACTTCAAGGGCGTAATTACCTTCATTAAATAAAAACTTCGCTTTCCCTTTTAAAGAAAAATGAAATTGAATAAAAGTACTATCAATAGCCTTCTCAATATGTTTTAATTTATCTGTATCGTTCTGAATTTTAAGCACATAGAAGTCTTGGTCTATTAAGACTTCATCGTATGAACCTTTAGCGATATTTTCTTTCATATAAATGCTATAATGTATTGCAAAAACACTATTTAGAATGGCTCTAAATGAATCTTAAAAATACAAAAATATCAATAAATGCGACGTTTTACACGTTTTGCTGTTGTTTTACTTTTATTTAAACATTTCCCGCTATAAATAGTGCCGCTAGCGTTATTTTTTAGATATAGAGTGTACTATTTTTGTATTGCTGTTTCAGTACAATGAAGAATTACCATCTTTCTAAACATAGTTCTTTTTATACCATCGGATTAAGCTACAAAAAAGCGGATGCCGAAGTACGGGGTAAATTTTCTTTAGACATTCCAAAAATAGACGCAATTACCTTAGATGCTAAGAAAGAAGGTATTGAAGGGCTACTTGCTATCTCTACCTGCAATCGAACTGAATTATTTGGCTTTGCAAAGCATCCATTTCAATTAATACAGTTGCTTTGTAAGCATACAAAAGGAACGGTAGAAAAGTTTCAAGAGGTAGCTTATGTTTATAAAAATCATGATGCTTTTAATCATTTGTTCCGTGTAGGTACTGGATTAGATAGCCAGATTCTAGGCGATTTTGAAATTATCAGTCAAATTAAACAAAGTTTTTTTCGTTCAAAAAAACACGGAATGTCTAATCCGTTTTTAGAACGTTTATGCAATTCTGTTATCCAAGCTAGTAAAAGAATTAAAAATGAAACGCAGCTTTCTACTGGGGCAACATCTGTAGCATTTGCTTCTGTGAAGTACATTCTAAGTAATGTTACTGATATTTCAGAAAAAAATATTTTACTTTTTGGTACGGGAAAAATTGGCAGAAATACCTGTAAAAACTTAATAAAGCATACTGATAACTCTCATATTACTTTAATAAACAGAACTAAAGAGAAAGCCGAAGCAATTGCAGGTAAATTTCAGGTTGTGGTTAAAGATTATGGCGATTTACAAACTGAAATACGTGAGTCAGATATATTGGTAGTTGCCACAGGCGCACAACTACCAACAGTTTCAAAAGCAATAGTTCACTCTAAAAAACCTTTGCTAATTTTAGATCTTTCGGTACCTAAAAATGTGCATGATGATGTACTAGAGTTAGATAATGTTACTCTAGTTCACTTAGATCAGTTGTCTCAGATTACCGATGAAACACTAGCCAATAGAAAAGCATACATTCCAAAAGCAAATGCCATTATTGAAGAAGTTAAAAATGATTTTGCAAAGTGGTTAGAATCTAGACGATTTGCTCCTGTTATAAATGCTTTAAAAGAGAAACTAATTACAATGAAAGAAGAAGAACTTGACTTTCATTCTAAAAAACTTGCAGATTTTAATCAAGAGCAAGCAGAACTAGTTTCGGAACGTATCATACAGAAAATCACCAAACAATTTGCTAATCACTTAAAAAAATCTGAAGTGGATACCGATGATAGTTTGGCTTTAATCCAAGAAGTATTTCAGTTAGAAATTAATTCAAATGAGTAAGGTAATTCGCATTGGTACACGAGATAGTGAATTAGCGCTGTGGCAGGCTAATACTGTACAACAAAAATTAGATGCCATTGGCTTAAATACGCAACTAGTTCCTGTAAAATCAACAGGAGATTTGGTCTTGGATAAACCCTTACATGAACTAGGAATAACTGGAATTTTTACCAAAACTCTCGATGTCGCATTATTAACAGGTGATATAGACATTGCTGTGCATTCCATGAAAGATGTTCCAACACAATTACCGAAGGGGATTGCTAAAGCAGCTGTTCTAGAACGAGCAGTTTCTAACGATGTTCTCGTTCATTTAGGCACAGATTTTCTTAATGGGGCTGGAACTATAGCAACGGGGAGTTTAAGAAGAAAAGCGCAATGGTTATATCGTTATCCGCAGCACAATGTAGTTGATTTACGAGGTAATGTAAATACACGTCTCATTAGGCTTATTGAAAACGGATGGAATGGGGCAATATTTGCCCAGGCAGGATTGGAGCGAATAAAACTTTTGCCAAAAGATGCATTAGTATTGGATTGGATGGTCCCTGCTCCAGCTCAAGGCGCTATGCTTGTAGTGAGCCTTGAAAAAGACAAAAAGATTCTTGAACAAATTTCTGCTCTAAATCATAAAGAAAGTGACATCTGCACCCATATTGAAAGGGAGTTTTTACGAACTTTAGAAGGCGGCTGTACCGCACCAATAGGAGCATTAGCTACAATAAAAAACCAAAAGGTATATTTTAAAGGCTGTTTGCATGCCTTAGATGGAAGCACAATGGTTGAAGTTAAAAAAGAAAGACCAGTTTCTAAATTTGAAGGTTTTGGTAAAAGCTGCGCTTTTGAAATTTTAGAGAATGGTGGGAAACAATTAATGGAAAGTATAAAGAGTGAGCTCAATACTATCCACTAAAATATTATCTCTTGCACAAAAAGAATTGCTCTTAAATGCAAATCAAAGTTTTGTGGAATATGATGCCATAAAAATTGATTTTGTTCCCTTTAAGATTGATTTCGATTATGACTATTTTGTTTTTACCAGTCAAAATGGAGTAAAGTCTTTCCTAAAAAAAGCTGTCTATTCGGGCTCAATCGAAAACAGAGCTTTTTGCGTTGGAGAAAAAACAAAATCGCTATTACAAGAAAATGGACTAAAAGTGATAGAAATGGCCAAAAATTCGAAAGAATTAGGACAAATCATATCAAAAACATACAAAAATAGTTCTTTTTTAGTTTTTTCAGGAAATTTAAGAAGACCTGAATTACCAGAAGTATTGAATAGAAATGAAATACGATTTAAAGAAATTGAAGCATACCGTACCGGGTTAAATTATAAGAAATTTGATAGAGGTTTCGATAGTGTTTTATTTTTTAGTCCTAGTGGTGTAACTAGTTATATTCACCAAAATCAGCTCAAAGATAGTTTGGCAATTTGTATTGGTGATACAACAGCTAAAGAAGCAAAAAAATATACAAAACAGATACGTATTGCTACTAAACCGACTATAGAAAACGTGTTAGTGAAAGCAGTTAAACATTTTAAACATAATGATTAAGAACGATTTATTTCTAAGAGCTTTAAAAGGGGAAACAGTAGACAGACCTCCAGTATGGATGATGCGCCAAGCAGGACGTTACCTACCAGAATTTATGGAGATTAAGGCTAAGTATGACTTTTTTACACGTTGCCAGACACCAGAATTAGCTTCAGAGATTACCGTACAGCCAATCCGTAGGTATGGAATGGATGCTGCAATTCTTTTTAGTGATATCTTGGTTATTCCTCAAGCTATGAATATTGAAGTAGAAATGAAGCCTAATTTTGGCCCATACCTACCTAATCCAATAAGAGAACCTAAGGATTTGGACCATGTTATAGTACCTGATATTCAAGATACTCTAGGATATGTTATGGATGCTATTAAAATGACTAAGGAGAAATTAAATGATGAAATTCCGTTAATTGGTTTTGCTGGATCACCATGGACTATTTTATGTTACTGCGTGCAAGGGCAAGGCAGCAAAAATTTTGATTTAGCAAAAGGTTTCTGCTTTACACAACCAGTGGCAGCTCACCAATTATTACAGAAGATTACAGATACCACAATTGCTTATTTAAAAGAAAAAGTAAAAGCAGGAGTGAACGCGGTACAAGTTTTTGATTCTTGGGGTGGTATGCTATCTCCAACTGATTATCAAGAATTTTCTTTTCAGTATATTCAACAAATTATAGATGCTTTAAAAGATGACGCTCCTGTAATTGTATTTGGCAAAGGATGTTGGTTTGCCTTAAATGATATGGCTAAATCTGGTGCCGCCGCATTGGGAGTTGATTGGACTTGTTCTGCAAGAAACGCACGTTATTTGAGTGGTGGGAAAATAACTCTCCAGGGCAACTTTGACCCTTCTAGACTACTATCTCCACCTTCAAAAATTAAAAAAATGGTGCATCAAATGATTAGCGAATTTGGAAAAGATAATTATATAGTAAACTTAGGACACGGTATTTTACCAAATATTCCTGTAGAAAATGCTGGTGCTTTTGTACAAGCGGTTAAAGAATATAGCATTTAAAAATTATTATGAGTTTATTTAAAACAATACAGGGTAAATATTTGCGATTTAAACTAGGCCTAACACCACAGCAAAATTTATTTTACGGTTTTCTCACCTACATTATTGTTGGAACATTGCTTCTATGTATTCCTCTTCTACAAAAAACACCTGTTTCTTTTTTAGACAATCTCTTTATTTCCACGTCTGCAGTTTCCACTACTGGTTTAGTAACCGTATCCGTTTTTGACTCGTATAACTTGGCCGGACAATTTGTAGTAATGGCACTTTTTCAACTGGGTGGTATCGGCTATTTAACCTTCACAACGTTTATGATACTTTCTACCACTCGTAAACTAACTCATTGGCATCAAAGTATCTTAAAAACCGAGTTTACACTCCCTAAAACCATTAAAATAAAGGACTTTTTAAAATCGGTCGTCATTTTTACCCTAATCATGGAAATACTGGGTACAATTCTTTTTTACATTGGCTTCACAAAGGATGGAATGTCTTTCACTGAGGCCATTTGGCCATCTATATTCCATAGTATAAGTGCTTTCTGCACAGCAGGTTTCAGCCTCTTTAATACTGGTTTTACCAATTACAGTGATAATTTGCTGATTAATTCTACTATAGCCATTCTTGCCATTGCAGGTTCTTTAGGTTTCATAGTCGTAACAGATTTTGTTCTATTCTTAAAGAGAAAAAAACATGCTTTAAGCTTTACTACAAAAATTGTTTTCTATGGTTTTTTAGTACTCCTTACTTTCGGGTTTATCTTCTTTTACTTCTATGAACCGGTTATTTCAAATTTGGAAGGAAATGAACGCTTATTAGCTGCATTTTTTCAAAGCATGACAGCAATGACTACTGTAGGTTTCAATACTGTAGATTTTGGTACATTTCTATTGCCTATGCTTCTGGTAACCATATTTTTAATGTATATAGGAGCATCACCATCGGGAACAGCAGGAGGCATGAAAATAACCACATTAACAGCAGTCTTTTCAATTATGAAAAGTAGATTGCAAAATAAAAAACAAATAACGTTTTTAGGAAAAAAAATACCATACGAACGTCTTTATATTGCAACATCTTCCTTTATATTTTACACCTCAATAATTGCACTGGGCACTTTTATCTTAACATTTACTGAAGATTTTAAATTTGAAAATATTCTTTTCGAAGTATCATCTGCTTTGGGAACTGTAGGGCTTAGTACGGGCATAACAAGCAGCTTAAGTATCATTGGAAAGATTCTAATTATAGTCTTAATGTTTATTGGCAGATTGGGCGTGCTAACATTTGGTCTAGCATTATGGTCTCAGCAACAAAAAAGTGAAACTATTTTTTTAACTGATGATTTAGCCGTGTAAACTCATGCAAATTGATTTTGAAAATTATAGTATTGCACCCATCCAAGAAAAAGATGCTTGGCGATTGTGTGATTTTATGGTTTCAAATTCAGAAAGGTTTGCTGCCTATTTTCCTCAAACTTTAAAAGAAAATCTAAGCCCAACACTTTCAGAGTTATTTGTTGCAAAAAAAGCAAAAGAGTTCTTAAAGAAAGAAGAATATCTATTTTCAATTAAAGAAAATACTAATCGTTCTATTATTGGTTTGATATATGTAAAAGAATTACAAAAAAAAGAAGGACAAGGAGAGTTAGCGTATTGCATAGGGTATCAGTATGCTGCAAAAGGCTTGATGAGTAAGCTAATAGCTAACCTTATTCCGTGGTGCTTTAATGAAGCTAAGTTAGATACTTTACAAGTAATTGTAAATGCAGCTAATATTGGCAGTAAAAAAGTAGCAGAAAACAATTTGTTTACTTGGCAAAAAACATTGCCAAAAGCATTTCAATTGCCAAACAGTGATTTTGTTGATATGGAGCTTTATGAACTTTATAAGAAAAGGTAATGAAGCTATCTAAAACCATAAGGCGGATTAACTTAAAAAGCTTCTGGCAACTTCTGTTGCTTGGTCTTAAAAATCCATTTTTCGTTTATCCTACTATTGTTGCAACTAAAGAATGTATTAGAATTTCTACGGAGCATTACGGAAGAGCACATTATCTTAATACACCAGCAAATGCGTTTAGGCATGCTTTCTGGAACTATCTAATTGCAAAAAAATGTACCAAGTGGTCTAAAAAAATAATTAAAATTACTATTTGGGCTAAAGATATTACGGATTGGCATGAAAATGTATTTAAAAATAGGGAAATGGCTCGTAAAATGGATTTTCATAACAACCAAATAGGTAGGACAATTTTTCTAAAACACCAAAAAAGTACTATTGAAGGAGTAATTCAGCTATTTTTAGAATTGACTAAAAAATCCATTAAAATTACAGAGCAAACTTTGCTTGAAAAACATCAATTTTCATTAGTTCATCTAACAGATTAATTATGAAGGATAAATTCTATAGCTACATACAACAACTTCAAGATACCATCTGTACAAAATTGGAAGCAATTGATGGCTCGGCAAAATTTCAAGAAGATATTTGGAAGAGGCCAGAAGGTGGCGGTGGCAGAACACGTGTAATAGAAAATGGAGCTGTTTTTGAAAAAGGTGGAGTCAATATATCTGGAGTCCATGGAGAACTTCCCAAGAGTATGCAGAATTACTTTGGAGTTAAGGACGCAGATTTTTTTGCCTGCGGATTAAGTTTAGTATTGCATCCTAAAAACCCAATGATTCCCACAGTTCATGCAAACTGGCGTTATTTTGAAATGTATGATAAATCTGGGAAGTTAGTCGACCAATGGTTTGGTGGTGGTCAAGACCTTACCCCTTACTACTTTTTTGAAGAAGACGTAATTCATTTTCATAAGATTTGCAAGCAAGCTTGCGATATACATAATCCTGAATTTTATTCTAAATACAAAAAACGCTGTGATGAATATTTTTGGAATACTCATCGCAATGAAGCACGTGGCATTGGAGGGCTGTTTTTTGATTATTGTAAACCAACCAAGGAAATTAGTATTGAAGCTTGGTATAACTTTGTTACTGAAGTTGGAAACAGCTTTTTAGGTAGTTATATACCTATTGTTACAAAAAGAAAAAATCTTGAGTACACACAAGAGCAACGTAATTGGCAAGAAGTTAGGCGCGGTCGTTACGTAGAGTTTAATCTTGTTCATGACAAAGGCACTTTATTTGGTTTAAAGACCAATGGGCGAATTGAAAGTATTTTAATGAGTTTACCACCTCATGTTCAGTGGAAATATGACCACCATCCAGAAAAAGGTAGTGAAGAAGAAAAATTGATTCAGGTCTTAAAAGAACCTAAAGAATGGGTTTAAAACTGTAATTTTATTGAAAATCAGAAAAATGAAAAAAGGAATCTTCAGCTTTATTGTTCTCTTTCTAGCAATTTCATTTCATTCCTGTAACGAAATTACTGTTGCCGAATTTGTTCTCTCGGATGATAATACACCACTACATAATATCTCTTATAAATATTGGTATCCTTCTGAAAGTAAAAAGCTTAAAAAAAATAACATTCTTGTAGTTGAAAATGCTAAAAAGGACCTCAAAAAAAGATTATGGATGGTTACTCCTTTTGATAATAATGCTAAAAAAAATGAAGTAATCTATCTAAGAAGAAAAGAAGTTTCAGATAAGCGCTACATACTTCAAGCAACATCTTGGGAAACTAGAAAAAGTATATCGCTTTTTATTGGAGGTGTTATAAATGACTCTACTATCCAATTTTATGGCTTTAATGATGAGGCCATGGCGTTTGGCTCTCAAAGTTCTTCAATAGCAGGTATTCAGAATCACGTAATAGTCGAAAAAAACAACATTAAGTTTGATTCAATAGCGTCTATAAATCACAGAAAAGAGATTTTAGAATTTATTAAAGAATTAGATAATTCAAAATATTACGAAGAAGAAATAGTGACATTGGTTGGAACCAATGACATTGAAAAAATAAAATCTTTGCTAAAAGAATGAAACTAAAAATTTACCAAATAGACGCTTTTACGGATCAAGTTTTTGGTGGAAATCCTGCGGCAGTTTGTATTCTAGATAAATGGTTAGACACCAAATTAATGCAAAAAATTGCCCAAGAAAATAATTTAGCAGAAACCGCTTTTATAGTTCAAAACAATGCTACCTATGAGCTTCGCTGGTTTACTCCAGAAACCGAGGTTGATTTATGTGGTCATGCAACTTTAGCTTCTGCTTATGTGCTTTATAACTACCATGGACATTTAGAAAATACCATTCGTTTTTATTCTCCTCGTAGTGGAGAACTGATTGTGCAAAAAGCCAATGATAACTATATGGTAATGGATTTTCCAACAGACAAAATAGTTGCTATTCAAGGAAATACAGAAATCAATAAAGCTATAGGTTTAACACCGGAACGCACGATAAAAGGCAAAACCGATTACCTATTAATTTATAATTCGCAAGAAGAAATTGAGCAAATTGAGCCTAATTTTATGTTGTTAGACAAATTGGATTGTCGCGGAGTAATTGTTTCTGCCCCTGGTGATGAGGTAGATTTTGTCTCTCGGTTTTTTGCTCCACAATGTGGCATTCCAGAAGACCCAGTTACGGGTTCTGCACATACAACAATGACTCCTTACTGGTCCAAAGTATTTGGAAAAACTGAAATGACAGCAAAACAGCTCTCCCATAGAGGTGGAGATTTGGTTTGCGAATTTTTAGGAGAACGTACCAAAATAGCTGGCAAAGCAGTTCCTTATTTAGTTGGCGAAATTGAGGT
>CAYTRI010000063.1:1304-13489 GCA_964440105.1 uncultured Flavobacteriaceae bacterium | reverse complement strand
TAGGCCTAAAAAGGAAGACACACCTATAAAGCCTGAAGAAATCAAAGGATAATTAAAAACTAATAGTAACCAAACCAAATTAATATGTCAGAAGTAGTTAAACCAAGCGAAAAACAAATTCTCGGGCATCCGCAAGGATTGTTTTATTTATTCTTTGCTGAATTATGGGAGCGATTTAGTTTCTATGGTATGCGTGCTTTACTCACGCTATACATGGTTAATGTAATTTTTGAGGCACTAACAGAAAGAGATTATGCAACCGCTGCTGTTTATGCTTCTTATGGTTCTTTGGTATATGCTTCTACAGTTATTGGAGGAAAAATTTCGGATTCTATTTTAGGGATGCGGAATTCAATTTTTCTTGGTGGAATATTAATGTCTATCGGTCATTTTGTATTGGCCATTGAGAATGATATAGCTTTCTTCCTAGCCCTATCTTTTATTATAGTTGGTAATGGTTTTTTTAAACCTAATATTTCAACTTTTGTTGGAACGCTTTATGAAAAGGGTGACCCAAAAAAAGATTCTGGGTTTACCATTTTTTATATGGGCATTAATATTGGAGGTTGGGTAGCACCACTACTTTGTGGTTGGTTAGCGGCAACTTATGGGTGGCATTATGGTTTTGGTTTAGCAGGAATAGGTATGTTAACAGGCCTAATATTTTTCTGGAGCGGAATTAAAAAAGGAGTTTTTGGAGATAGAGGATTACCACCTGAAAATGGTAGTATTAATAAGTCAATTGCTGGAATAAAACAAGGTGTTTTAGTGCCTGTCCTAGCTGTTCTTTCAGCCCCTTTAATTGCATATTTGTTACAATCATATAAGGCTTTAGGCGCTGAAGGGTCAATATTTGAAGAGACAAATATTGTAAATCTATTGTTTTATTTCATAGGTTTTGCCGTACTAGCTTATTTAGCATTTATTATGATTTCTGCAACAGTTGATGAACGAAAAAAGCTTTTTGTTGCTGTTCTTATTACCTTTTTCATGACTATTTTCTGGGGTTTTCATGAGCTTTCAGGGAGCGTAATTACGCTTTTTGCTGCAAGAAATGTGTCTTTAGACGGTATTATGACTGCTGCACAGACAAATTCTTTAAACTCTATGTGGATTATAATTTTGGCGATTCCGATATCCATGATGTGGACACGTTTATCTAAAAGTGGTAAAAACCCAAGAACGCCATACAAGTTTGGTCTTGGATTACTCTTTGCGGGTATAAGTTTTTACATATTGGCCATTAGTGGTGCAAGTGCAAACGATAATGGTTTGGTGCCATTTGCTTATTTATTATTAATGTATTTCTTGCTTTCAGTTGGTGAACTATTTATGTCTCCGGTAGGCTTATCAAAAATCACTGATTTATCACCAAAGCGCATTGTAGCATTTATGATGGGTGTTTGGTTTTTGTCATCTGCTTTTGCATTCCAAGTAGTAGGTTTTATTGGTAAGCAATTAGCAATTGAAAGTACAGATGCTAATGTTGGCGGTTTTGATACCTTAACAGTCTATACTGATGGGTTTATGTTAATCGCTAAGTACTCACTAGGCGCGGGGATTATAGTATTACTAGCTTCACCTTTAATTAAAAGATTGATGGGTAACGTTCATTAAAACGAAATCATTTAAAATAATAAGCTCCCTTTTCACCAGTATAGTGAAAAGGGAGTTTTCTTTTTAGGCATGTTGCTTTCCATCTGGCTACATAACTATTGTAATTACTGCCATCTACTAGTACTTTCTGTATTTGAATACTATCCAGTAAACGTTCTAGATTAATTTTTGGAGATTGGGTAAGTACTAAATAGTCAGTCTTTTGTCCTGGATATATGCCTAAACTATCCATCAAATATAATTTTAACGAATTAGCGGAAAAGCTATTTTTTAATTCAGCATAGTTTACAGAATCTATACGTTCGGCTGTTTTATAATCTTGTAGCGTTCTTTGTGAAAATTTGGACAGTTTCCCAAAGACAGTCATACTATTTCCTTCTTGTTTCAAAAGCATCGTATTGGCAACCTCATGTGTTAGAACTAACTGTTCTTTTGAGGCAGTTTTCCTTTCTTGAAAAAGTAACCAGCCTTGAAAAGCAATAATGCAACTTAAAAAGAAGGCAAGGTTTTTAAATTTAGGTTTTGAAAATGCAATGATCATACTTATTGCTATTAGATAGCCTATGATTAATTGTATCCTATCAAATGCGATATCACGAAAAACAAAGGCTTCTTGTTTAGCAACAAATTCGATTGCAGCATTCATGCTTTTAATCAGAAAATTATAAAATGAAACTATAGCTTGTGGTAGCGTATTTATACTTGTAAGCAATAGCACTAAAATTCCAACTCCTAGAATAATCCCTAAAAAAGGAATTACAAGCAAGTTAGAAATAAAGAAAAGTGCAGGGAATTGATGAAAATAGAATAAGCTTATCGGCAAAACTCCTAGTTGAGCTGCTATACTCACAGCTACTAATTGCCATCCTTTACGAACAATGATATTCTCTGGATACCAAAATCGCTGAAGTTTAGGGTAAACCCAAACAATAGCCATTACTGCAGCATAACTCATTTGAAATCCTACTTGAAAAAGAAAAAGCGGTTTAAAAAGTAAAATAAAGAACATGGATAAGGCAATGATGTTGAATGTATTTGTAGGCCTATTTAGATACATGGCGTATGCCAGAAAAGAAAACATAGTCACTGCTCTTACTATTGAAGCTGATAAGCCTGCAATAAATGCAAAGCTCCACAGTAAACATACAATAGCAATTAACTTAATCGTTTTACCTTTAGGGAGTAATTCTATAGGTTTTAAAACAAATTGTAAGAGCAATAGGAGAATACCAATATGTAAGCCCGAAACAGCTAAAATATGAACTGCGCCAGCACTCTTGTAGTTGTTATAAGTTTCTTCAGAAATATCATTTCGTTGTCCAAGTAGTAATGCCTGTATTACGCCAAGCTCTTCTTCTCCAAAGTTTTCTTTTCGAAGCTTTTCTATCAATCGTTGCCTAAAATTAGAAGCATAACCAAATACCGTTTTAGTAGGATTTTGTATTCGAATAAATTTATTTTCAGCACCACTTAGCTGATGGTAAATACGTTTCTTCTTTAAAAAACCTTGATAATCAAATTGATGGGGATTTAAAGATTTAGTGATGGTTTTTACATCAGATAACACAAGCAATTCATCATCTACATCAAATAGAGAATTTGTAGAATCATTTGGTACTCGAAGTATTAATTTACCTACTACTTCATGTTTATTCAGACTTACTGCTTTAACCGCATAACGTTTAGAAAATGCAGATGGCTTTAGTACTTCATCAATCTTTACCAACCATTCATTTTCGTTTTCAATAAGGTGATTTGTATAGTGAAGCGAATTGTTTTTTGGATTTGATATGGAAATAATAAAAACACCTAAAATAGTTGCGGTAATCGAAGCTATTATTCCAAAAAATGGGAATCCATTTCTAGTTTGTTTTTTAAAAGCAATACCAAGGATAATCAATGAAACTAATAAAGCAGCTAGTACGTAAGATATTTTAGACTCAAAATAATAGCCAAGCAGAATACCCAAAATCAAAAAGAAAGTGAGCTTAACCGAAATAAAATTAAATTGCTGCATTACAATATTCGAGTGGCCTTTATAAAAGCGGCATTCCAGTAACCTTCTCGGAGTGAAGATACAATAACACCTCGTGAGCTTGAGGAGTGTATAAACTTGATTTCGTCGTTTTCAATGGCAACAACAAGACCTACGTGATTAATTCGCTTGCTATTTTTTCTAGTTTTAAAAAACAGTAAATCACCCTTTTGGACTTCATTTACACGAATTCGTTTTCCTTCATTTGCCATTTGATAGGAAACTCTTGGAAAAACAATATCATTTTCTTGTAAGGCAACATAGATAAGTCCAGAACAGTCCATTCCCTTTCTTGTGGTGCCACCATATTTGTATCGAACGCCACTAAAAGCCATGGCAGATTCTATCACCTTATTTGCTTCCGAGTTTTCCTTAACGCTTTTTCTAGTTTTTTTGGTAATGGTTGTAGTATCTGAAGACTCAATGGTAACAGTTCGTGTTTTACTATAGGTTGTCTTTTTCTTTGCAAAACAACCGGTGAGTAACACGGCAATCCCTAAAACGAGTAGTTTTTTGTTCAACAAGTTCATTAATCCAAGAATGAAGTTTCTTCTTGGTGTATAAAATTAAACATTTTCTACTATTAATGCTGCTGCCTTTTCACTAGCACCTTGGCCTCCTAATTTTTGCTCCAAAATATCGTAATCTTTAAGAATCTTACTTCTTTGTTCTCCTGCTACAATTTTGGCAAGTTCGTTTTTAAGATTTTTAGTAGTTAATTCATTTTGAATTAGTTCTTTAACGGATTCTCTATCCATAATAAGATTTACAAGAGAAATATAATCTAAGGTTATAATTCGTTTTGCAATCTGATAAGAAACCCAATTGCCTTTATAACAAACAACTTGTGGTATTTTAAATAAAGCAGTTTCTAAAGTTGCAGTGCCACTTGTTACAAGAGCTGTATGAGAATTCTTTAATAAGGAGTAGGTTTGGTTAGACACGAAACCAACACTTTTGTGCTTTAAAAAAGACTTGTAAAAAGAATCATCAAGGCTTGGTGCTCCTGCAATTACTAGCTGATAATCTTCAAAATCATCAACAACAGATAGCATTATGGATAACATTTTCTGTACCTCTTGTTTTCTGCTACCAGGTAGTAGGGCAATTATTGGTTTTGTAGCATGTAAGCCATTACTGGCTCTAAATTTATTTTCATCTTGTAGCGGACTGTTTGCAATAGCATCCAATAATGGATGACCCACAAATTCTACAGCATAATTATGTTTGGCATAAAAATCCTTTTCAAAAGGTAGAATAACAAACATGTTGTCAATATCCCTTTTAATTTTTTGGATTCTACTTTCACGGGAAGCCCATATTTGGGGTGCGATATAGTAATTTGTTTTAAAATTATGTTGTTTTGCCCATTTTGCAATCCGAAGATTAAAACCAGAAAAATCAATAAAAATGATAACATCTGGCTGAAACTTGCTAATATCTTCTTTGCAAAAACGAATGTTTTTAAAAATAGAAGGAATGTTTTTAAGAACTTCTAAAAAGCCCATAAAGGCCATTTCTTTGTAATGTTTTGCTAAATCTCCTCCAGCTTGCTGCATTAAATCGCCACCCCAACAACGAATTGTTGCCGTAGCATCTTTTTCTTTTAAGGCTTTAATAAGGTTTGAGCCATGCAAGTCACCTGACGCCTCACCAGCGATGATATAATATTTCATTTTAGAAAACCTTGTAGTATAAGATAATCATTGCTGTTAAAATAGTCGCAATCATAACACCTCTTGCTCTGTAATCGCGTTTTAATCTTAAAAAGCCAAAAAAGGCAACTAGATTTAAAATAGCACCTAAGGCCAGCAAGCTTCCAATGTGTTCTTGAGCCACGGCTGCTTTATATGTGTCGACAATTCCAAGGTCTGAAAATAGAAGGATGTATGCTAATGTACCTATGGTATTGGCAATAATACCTACAACAAAACCTATTAAAACTTCTTTTTTAGTCATTTAAATTCCAGTTATTTATATGTTGAATAGCATGATGGGCAGTTAAATCAAATTGTGTTGGAACAACTGATACAAAACCATTATTTAGTGCATGCACATCGGTATCTTCACCCTTGTCCAATAGTTCAAACTCACCAGTAAGCCAGTAATACTCTTTGCCAGAAGGGCTTGAGCGCTTATCAAATTTTTCTTTCCAGTTTGCTTTAGCTTGTCTACAAACCTTAATTCCTTTTGGAGCGGCACCATCTGTTTTAGGAATGTTTACATTTAAAACTGTCCCTTTTGGCATGCCATTTTTTAAAGCTTCAAGAACAATTTTTTTCGCAATTTCGCCTACACTTGTAAAATCTGCATCCCAAGAAAAATCGCAAAGTGAGAAACCAATAGCAGGAATGCCTTCAATGCCTGCTTCTATTGCGGCACTCATAGTACCAGAATAAATTACGTTTATTGATGAATTTGCCCCATGATTAATACCACTTACGACCATATCTGGTCTTCTATCCAAAATCTCTTGGAGACCTAATTTTACGCAATCGGCAGGCGTTCCACTACAGCTATATTCTAATGGAGCATCATCATTAGTATTAATTTTCACCTTTTTAGAGTACAAGGTGTTATCTATTGTAATAGCATGCCCCATGCCAGATTGAGGGCTATCGGGAGCTACCACTACCACTTCTCCTATGTCACTCATAAATTTAACAAGTGCACGTAACCCAGGCGCTGTGATTCCATCATCATTGGTGACCAGAATCAAAGGTTTTTTCATTGTATATAATTAATAGCATAAAAATACGTTTTTAAAAAGGATATGATATTCTTGGCGTTTAACAAAAAATTAAAAGCCACCTAAAAAACTGGCATGATTTTTTCAGTATCTTAGAGAATTCATATCAATTAAAAAAAGACTGAAGCATTAAGCTTTTGTTAAGTGCTAGTAAACTACAGTCCCAAAAACTATATTATGAAGAAGAATTTTGCCTTTGGCTTTCTGATTATCCTAATTGCTGTTGCTTCATGCAGCTTTACCAACAAATCCTTTGAGAATAATGATAAAGACAAGTTACTACTTGATTTAATCACTTATGTTCTTGAGCGAGGACATTATGAGCCTAAAGATATTAATGATAATTTCTCAGCAAATATTTATGAGGATTTCATTGATGTTATTGATCCTACAAAGCGTTATTTTTTAGAAAGTGATATCAAGGAATTTGAACAATATAAGTATCAAATAGATGATCAGATAAAAAATACGGACATTACTTTTTTTAATCTGGTATATCAGAGATTGATGAAAAGAATGGATGAAGCAAGGGGTATTTACAAAGAAGTATTGGAAAAACCTTTTGACTTTAATGCAAATGAAGCAATAACGATAGATTATAAAGATCAAGCATTTGCAAAAAATAAAAAAGAACTAAAAGAACGTTGGAGAAAGCAATTAAAATATAATTCGCTTGGCGTTTATGATAACAAAATAAAGATTAGAGACAAAGCAATTGCTGCTGGCACTGGTAAGAATGAAGATTTAGTTAGTGTTGATACATCTGTTGAATTGCCTAAAGAGCAGAGTGAATTGAAAAATTTAACAATTGCAGAAGTTGAACAAAAATCTAGAGAAACTACGCAAAATACTTTAGACGAGTTTTTCGATTTTGTTGATGATTTAGATCGTAAAGATTGGTTTGTACAATACATCAATACTATTGTTGATGAATTTGATCCACATACATTCTACTTTGCTCCAGATGAAAAAGATAAGTTTGATATTAGTATGTCTGGCAAGTTTGAAGGTATTGGGGCACGTCTCCAAAAAAAACCAGAAGGAGCTAAGGTTGTTGAGATTATTTCTGGTGGACCTGTTTGGAGAGCAAAAAGCCTTGAGGTTGGAGATGAGATTATAAAAGTTGGTCAGGCTGGTGAAGAACCAATCGATATTGCAGGTATGCGTATTGATGATGCTATTAAATTAATAAAAGGTCCCGAAGGAACTGTTGTAGACCTTACCGTTCGTAAAGTTGACGGTACTGTAGATGTAGTTTCTATAACAAGAGATGTAGTTGAATTAGAAGAGTCTTATGCTAAATCTGCAACTGTTATTAAAGACCAACGTAAATATGGATTAATAAATCTACCTAAGTTTTATGTAGATTTTGATGATTACACTAATAGAAATGCAGCTTCAGATGTTGCTAAAGAAGTAGACCGTTTAAGACAAGCAGGGGCAGAAGGCCTTATCTTAGATTTAAGAGATAATGGAGGTGGTTCTTTAAAAACTGTAGTTGAAATGGCTGGATTGTTTATTAAAGACGGTCCAATAGTCCAAGTTCGTTCTTCTGGTCAAGGTAAAGAAGTACATGAAGATAAGGATGAGCGCATTCAGTGGGATGGTCCTTTGGTAATATTAGTTAACGAACTTTCGGCATCAGCATCAGAAATTCTTGCAGCGGCAATGCAAGATTATAAAAGAGCTGTTGTCATTGGAAGTAAACAAACTTTTGGTAAAGGAACAGTGCAAAACGTAATCCCGTTAGATAATATTGTTAGAAGTAATGAGCACGGCGATTTAGGAGCTATTAAATTGACCACTCAGAAGTTTTATCGTATTAACGGTGGTTCAACACAATTAGAAGGAGTGAAAAGTGATATTGTTGTACCGGACAGGTATAGTTATATTGACTTAGGCGAGCGTGACCAAGAGAACCCATTAGGTTGGGATAAAATTTCTCCGGCAGATTATAAAGTTTGGGAGGGCTATATAGATTATGAGGAAACCATTGCTAGAAGTAAAGCTAGAATGGATGGAAATCCTCAAATAAAATTAATAGAAGAAAATGCCAAATGGTTACGTGCTCAACAAGATGAAACTACGGTTTCATTAAATTATGATAGCTATAAAGGGAGTCAAGAGAAGAGTAGAGAAAAATCAAATTATTTTAAATCAATTTTTAACTACGATTCTAAATTGACATTTGAATCTCTAAAGTATGAACAAGAGTTATTTACTCAAGACCCTATTTTAAGAGAGAAAAGAGATAGATGGCATATTGATTTGGCAAAAGATGTATATGTTGAAGAGGCAATCAATGTACTCCAAGATTTAAAACTAAATGCACTTAAGCATAACAATTCTAAGCTAGCTGTAAAAGGCTAAGTCTAATTGAACAAAGTATTTGAAAGTCCGGTTTTAACCGGACTTTTTTGTTTCTCATATCTTGTGAGTTATTTTTGAGTAATGAAAAATAAAACGATATACACTATTCTCTTACTAATCTGCATTATTGGATTTTGGTTATTTGAGAATTTCTATACACCGAATACCTATTCTAATCCAAATCATAATAAGGAAGTCTCTACCATTGATTCAGGATTGTTGCCAAGTTCAACCACTAGCACTATTGCTGTACACGACTATTATATGCTATCTTATAATGAGCCCTATGAACAAGCAGAATGGGTCATGTATGAATTAAAAAAGAGTCATCTAACTTATGATGATAGAAAACGACCTTATTTTATTGAAGACCCTAAAGTAAAATCTAAATCAGCAGACTGGAGAAATTATAAAAACTCTGGTTATGATAGAGGGCATTTATGCCCTGCAGGGGATAGACGATTTTCTGAATATGCATATAACGAAACGTTTTATACGAGCAATATTTCTCCTCAAAGAAAAGACTTTAATGCAGGTGTTTGGAATAGATTAGAACAACAAATTCGCCAATGGTGTAAAAAGTATGGCGATTTATATGTAATAACGGGAGGAGTGTTAGAAAAAGGTTTAAAAGACATTGGAGATGAAGATGTAGCTATTCCTGATTTATTTTACAAAATTGTTTTTCGACAAAATAAAAATGAAATACAAGTATTGGCTTTTCTATTTCCTCATAAAGAAAGTACAAAATCATTAGATAAATTTTTAGTGTCCATTGATGTTTTAGAAGCTAAAACTGGAATAGATTTTTTTCAAAACCAACCAAAAGAACTACAACTTAAACTGGAAAAAAAAATATCCAAAAGAGGTTGGAAGTTTTAAATACTTTCGTTTAGCCTAGAAGCATCAAACTTTAAAAAGATAAATAGCATAGCTGTAAAAAATAATAAGCCGGAACCTCCGTAACTAAAGAAAGGTAGCGGAATACCTATAGTTGGCAAAATACCAATTACCATTCCAATATTAATAAAGTAGTGTATTAGTAAGATAGCTATGATACCATACCCATACATTCTACTAAATTCTCTTTTTTGCCTTTCGGCTATTTGTACCAATCTTAAAAAGAATAAAGTAAAAATCACTATTACTAAAGCTGTGCCTAGAAACCCCCATTCTTCTCCAACAGAGCTAAAAATATAATCGGTGTGTTGCTCGGGGACAAAATCTCCTTTTGTTCTTGTGCCTTCTAGAAAACCTTTTCCAAAGAAGCCGCCAGATTCAATTGCTTTTTCTGCTTGGTAGGTATTGTAGCCGATATTCTTCTTTATTTGCTCTAATTTGGTGGCATCTTTTTCTAAATTAAGCCAAAGTCCAAAACGATCTCTATGCCGTTGTTCAAAGACATTATTGAAGACAAAATTTACAGAAAGTGAAACAACAAGACACCCAACTATAAATACTACTAATGGAATTGTTGGAATCTTTAAACCAGGTCGTTTAAAAAAGAAAAAAATTGAAATAGCCATTCCCAGACCTATTGCAACCCATATAGTTCCAAACATTAGCGTAAAAACAAAAAGCGCAATTAATAATAAAGCGAGACCAAGATAGAAAATTGGTAAACCTTCACGGAAAAGGACAAAAAACAAAGCAAAGAAGACCAATGCACTTCCCGGATCAGGTTGTGGTAACACTAATAATACAGGAATTAAGATTACCAGTAAAGCATATAATTGATGTTTTTTGTTTTTAATATCGGTCTGAATATCACTCAAATATTTAGCTAAAGCTAAAGCCGCAGCAACCTTTACAAATTCGGAGGGTTGTAGATTCATAAAACCTAAATCATACCAAGATTTAGCACCACCAATGACTTTTCCAAAAGGGAATAAGCCTATAAGTAGGACTAGGCCACCCACATAAAATACTCCTGCAAATCGTTCAAAAAAGTTAGAATCTACAAATAAAATTACGAGAATTGTAACAAGACTTATGCCTATAAAAAATAGTTGTTTGCCATAAAGTGTGGAGAGATTAAAAAGAGAAATTGAGGTATCTGATAAAGTAGTGCTATAAATGTTTATCCAACCAAAAAACACCAAAAGCGCATAAAAAAATACAGTTAACCAATCAATACGTTTTAGCAAATCTTTACCAGTTATATTCGTTTATTTTAAAAGGCTCGCCACTCAGGGGTTTGGCATACTCATGCTCTAAAGTCTTTTCTAACATCTTTTTCTCTAAATCGGTTCGGGTGATTTCACCTTTTATAAATTTTTCTATAAGTAAAGAAGCAATATGTCCAGCATACCTGCCCCCATAGTATCCATGTTCAATATATACTGCTAAAGCAATTTTAGGATTATTTACAGGAGCAAATGCTACAAAAATTGAGTGGTCTGTTAATTGTACACGTTCTCCATCAATTCTAGTAAAATTTTCTACTGTACCTGTTTTACCTGCGATATCAATACCAGGTATACGAAGCCATTTTGCAGTTCCGTATTTATAAACATTTGTCATTGCATCTACAACAGGTTCAAAATGTTTTTTATCAATGGTAGTGTATCTACGCTGAGTATACAATGGGTCAATATTGCTGCTATTTCCAATTTGTTTAATAATATGTGGTGTATAAAAGAATCCTCTATTTGCTATAGCAGCTGTCATATTTGCTAGTTGAATAGGAGTAGCGGCAACTTCTCCTTGACCAATAGCATTTGAAATTATAAAAGATGAAGCCCATCTATTATCTCCATAGGCTTTGTCATAATATGCTTTGTTAGGAATTCTACCAGGACGTCCAGTAGGTAAATCCGTTCCTAAATAATTACCAAGGCCAAAACTTTTCATATGTTTTTCCCAAATGTCCATCCCTTCATCAGTGGTTTTGTACTTACCATAAATTTTTCTAAAAGTGCCTGCGAAATAGGCATTACAAGAATTAAAAATGCCAGAATTTAAATCTCTTATTCCACCACCACAGTGACACCCTTGTTTCTTTTTACCAACATAAAAACCATTATAGCATTTAAACTTAGTTTCTGGTTGTATTACCCCTTCTTGCAGCGCTGCAAGAGCATTCAAGGTTTTAAAAGGAGAGCCAGGAGAAGGCTCAGCCAGAATTGAACGGTCCCAAGTTGGTCTTGCGATACTATCGTAATGTAGTTTCGTGTAATTTTTAGAGCGTTCTCTTCCTACTAAAAGATTTGGATTATAAGTTGGACCAGAAATCATTGCTAAAATTTCACCAGAATTAGGTTCTATTGCCACAATACCACCTCTTTTTCCGTTCATTAGTAATTCTCCATATTCTTGTAAAGTTTTATCTATGGTAATATGTAATTCTTTACCTAACTCAGGTAAAGTATCAAGTTTTCCGTTTTTGAACTTGCCAATATCACGGTTAAAACG
>CAYTRI010000063.1:0-1204 GCA_964440105.1 uncultured Flavobacteriaceae bacterium | reverse complement strand
CCTAAAAAGATGATTCCTATGATTATTATTATAGATGATAATAAGAATTTTTTCATTTAATGCAATTAATTCTATAACGAAAGTTAACTTCTTTTATTCGGTTTCTCTCGCAAAAAGTGAACTTAACAATAAGCAAATCAAAAAGGTGGCAATCCCTGTCATAAATACTTTCTTCAAAATTAACAGGAAATGTGAGAAACTTAATAGTTCTAACGAAAAGAAAATTAAATGATGAAACCCTATCAATAAGCCTAGGAATGTCATTCGTTGTAATTGCGTAGTATTTTTAAAAGTAAAGCCTTGGAATTCAAAATTTGCACCAAAGCAAAACCGCATTAAAACGGGCCTAGCAAATGCTATGGTTAAAATAGCTGCAGAATGCAAAGCCATAGTATCTGAAAAAAGGTCAATAGTAAAGCCTAATAAAAAACTTGACAGTAAAAAAATTGCAATATTTTCACGTAGAGGGTACCAATACACAAAAAGGATATAAATCATAGGGTTTATTAATCCCATGAAATTCATTTGGTTAAACACCAATACTTGCCCTAAAACAAGTAAAATAAAACGAATGCTATTTATGATTATACTGTTATTGAACATTGTTGGTTTTTGCTTCTAGTTCAATAATTTCTTCTCTATTCTTATTACTAATCACATAACTATTTTTAACGTTAGCCATATCATTAAAAAGCTGAATATTTATATTGTAAGAACTTTGCGCGTCATTTAAATTAAATTCTTTTATGAATCCAATAGGAATATTTTCAGGAAAAATACTCGACATGGCCCCTGTTACAATAGTATCTCCAATTTTTAAGGGTACTAGTCTTGGAATATCTGCGAGTTGTACCGTATTATAATTGTTTGTATCCCAAACTAAAGACCCAAAATAATCTGTGTTCTTTATTTTGGCATTAATATTAGATTTGGTATTCAAGATACTTTGTACAGTAGAAAATTTGGTAGAAGTGTTATCTACAATACCTACTATTCCTTTAGTAGTAATAACACCCATATCCTGTTTTATACCGTGCTTGGTGCCTTTGTCAATGGTTAAATAATTCCTTGGTGAAGCAAAACTATTTTTAGTGATTTTTGCAGTTATTACTTCAAAATCTATAGTTGAACTGTCCAGTTCTATAGAACTGTTAGTTTTTATATTAAAGATTTGCTCTCTCAGCCGTTTATTTTCTTCAACTAA
>CAYTRI010000062.1:0-14614 GCA_964440105.1 uncultured Flavobacteriaceae bacterium | reverse complement strand
ACAAAAAAAATTACATTTGCACCGCTAAAATGGTGGTTGTAGCTCAGCTGGTTAGAGCATCGGTTTGTGGTACCGAGGGTCGCCGGTTCGAACCCGGTCTTCCACCCAATTAAAAAAGCCTCCTGAAAAGGAGGCTTTTTCTTTTTTAATTATCAAGCTAGAATTTTTATTTAGTAGCCTTATCAACGATTACTTTGTTAGCTCTATTTGCTACTTGCCAAGCAGTATGGAAAACTAATCTCGTTCTATTTTCTAATAAATCGTAATTTATTTTGTCAGGAGTATCACCTGGTTTATGGTAGTCAGCATGAGTGCCATTAAAATAGAAAATGATAGGAATATTATTTTTTGCAAAATTGTAATGGTCACTTCTATAATAGAAACGATTTGGATCATTCTCATCATTATAAGTGTAATCTAATTCTATATTACTATACTTAGCATTAACCTCTTCAGATAATTCATGTAATTCAGTACTTAATTTATCAGAGCCAATTAAATAGATATAGTTTCTATCACCTTCTCTTTTTGGGTCAATACGACCAATCATATCAATATTCAAATTTGCCACTGTTTGGTTCAATGGAAATATAGGGTTATAATCTGTATAATATTTAGACCCTAATAACCCTTTTTCTTCACCAGTAACATGAAGAAATACAACTGATCTTTTTGGGCCATTTCCTTCATCTGCGGCCTTTTTAAATGCTTGAGCTATTTCTAAAAGCGCAACACTACCAGAACCATCATCATCTGCACCATTATTTATTTGTCCGTCTGCAGTAATACCAATATGATCTAGGTGAGAAGAAATAATGAGATATTCGTTTGGCTTTTCAGAACCTTTAATAATTGCTGCGACATTTTCAGAATCTACTTTATCATTGGCACTCTTTACAGCCATTTTTACATCTGCCGTTATAGAGGCTGGTTTGCTATCATTAGTAATATTTTCATTTAATGCCTTAGCAGCTTTTTCATTTAATAAAACAATGAAGTTTTCTGAAGTTTCTGCTGCAAGCCCCATTCTACCTGCATCATTAGTTTTCATATAATCGAAATAACGCTTAAACCGAGCAAAATTTTGAGAATCATAATAAAGTGCTCCTACTGCACCTTTAGAAAATGCAAGTGCTGTCTTTTTCCCCATTGCTTCAGACATGTTGCTCCAAGCAGATTTTTCCTCTGAACCAGAAAGCACATAAGTTCCATCTCCATTCATTGGTTCTCCGGATTTTATAAACACAATTTTACCAGTAACGTCTAAATCTTTATAATCCGAATAATCTCCTTCTTCCACTCCATAACCAGTGTAGATAAGCTCCGAAAGGTTAGCTTCAGCCGAAGTAAAAGTTAAAACATCTTTACCCAGTTCATAAGATTCTCCATTTATAGAGATTGTGCCAGAGGGTACTTTACCAATTTCTAGTGGCACTTTTTGAAAGTAATCACCATTGGCTTGAGCTGCTGGTATACCCAACGCTTCATATTGTTTTTTTAAATAGGCAATTGCTTTTTTCTGACCTGGTTTTCCAGTTTCGCGGCCTTCAAATTCATCTGACGCGTAGATATATAAATGCTCCTTTAATTCATTTTCTGTAATTGTTTCGGCGTATGTAATTGGGTTGGCTTCTTTTACTAAACTTTCAGTTTTAGCTGTTGTAGAAACTGTTTTTTGAGAAGAATTACATGCGACTACTAATCCGAATGCAATTAAAAGTACTTTTTTCATTTTTAAATATTATTATTCATCAAAAATAGGCAAAGAAGATATTTATTCTTCTTTTTTAATTAATTATCATACTTTTTTGATAATCAGATGGGTTAACACCTTTAATTGATTTAAAATGTTTGTTAAAATTTGAAATTGTATTAAACCCAGATTTTTGAGCGATTTCTGTAATGTAATAGTCCCTATTTTCTGCTAGCAATTGGCATGCGTGTGCTATTCGAACTTCTGTAATGAATGTGAAAAATGATTTATTACTTCGTTGTTTAAAAAACCTACAGAATGCATTTGGGCTCATATGTACCATATTTGCGACTGTGTTTAGTTTAATTTCATTTTGAAAATTGTTTATTACATAGTCAAAAATTAATTGTAGCCTTTCACCTTGATGACTGGACAGACCTTTTTGGTACAATTGATTGTTTAGCAATTTAACAGGAGCTTTTGAAAGACTTTTTAGGATAAGTAAAAGTGAAATAAACAATTGAAATCTATTTTCATTATGTAATTGAAGAAACAGATTCTTGTAAGTATTGTATTTATCATTTAATGATATTCCAAATTTAATTTTATCAAAAAATGGTTTTATTTCCTGCATTTCTGGAATAGTAAAAAAACCATCTCCAAAAGAAGTAACTGAGAAAAAGATTGATATCATATGTGACTTGTAATCATTTTTTCTACTTTGAAAAAGATGTGGAATATTACTTCCAATGGCAAAGGTGTCTCCTGCTGTGTAAGTATGAATACTGTTTCCAACAATAAACTTACCCTCACCCTTAATAATACAGCTTATTTGTATTTCCTTATGATAATGTAGTTTGTTAAAAAAGGTAAAATCTTTATCCTGCTGCAGGATTATATTCTCTTGAGGTGTTTTCGGAATTTTAAAAGGATAAGGTTTCATTTTCTTTAAATTATCTATAATTGTAATTTAATTATTAAAAATAAGGTAAAATAGTAGTAGTATTGGCTAATAATTGAAAACTATTATTTAGGTGCTTCAAGTATTTTTACAAAAAACAAAAAGATGAAAAGAGTAGATTGGAAAGGCGTAATGCCAGCGGTAACTACTAAGTTCACAAGTGATGATAAGCTAGACTTAGATATGTTTTCTGTGAATATTAATGCACAAATAGAAGCAGGAGTAAATGGAATAATATTAGGTGGCACTCTTGGTGAAGCAAGCACGCTAACAAGTGATGAGAAGAAATTACTAATTGAAAAGACGGTAGAATTGACTAATAGTCAAATACCGGTTATTATTAATATTGCGGAACAGTCAACCAGAGATGCAGTCAAAGCTGCTGAAAATGCTAAAAAGTACGGTGCAGATGGCTTAATGATGCTACCTCCAATGCGCTACAAAGCTACAGATTTTGAGACGGTGACTTATTTTGAAGCCGTTTCAAAAAGTACTGATTTACCAATAATGATTTATAATAACCCAGTAGATTATAAAATTGAAGTAACTCTAAACATGCTGGAACAACTTTTAAAGTTTGATAATATAGGTGCGGTTAAAGAATCTACGCGAGACATTTCTAATATTAACCGAATTAAAAACCAGTTTGGAGACCGCTTAAAGATTTTATGTGGTGTAGACACTTTAGCGCTTGAAAGTATGCTCATTGGTGCAGATGGTTGGGTTGCAGGTTTAGTATGTGCTTTTCCTAGAGAAACCGTAGCTATATATAAATTGGCTAAAGCCGGAAGAGTAGATGAGGCTATTGCTATTTATAGATGGTTTTTACCTTTACTAGAATTAGATATTAATCCGCAGCTAGTTCAAAATATAAAATTAGCTGAAGTTGCTACTGGAATTGGAACAGAGAATGTAAGAGAACCGAGGTTACCTTTACAAGGAAAGGAAAGAGAGAGGGTACTTAAAATAATTGAAGAAGGGGTTAAAACAAGACCAAATTTACCAGATTATAAATCATTATGATTACAGGAAAAAATTATATAGGGAACAGTTTATCTACTAAAGGAAATAAAACTTATAAGACGTTCAACCCTAAGTTGAATATAGAAAATGAATATACTTTTACTGAAGCAAATGAGGAGGAAATAAATGAAGCGGTTGAATTAGCGGCAGAAGCGTTCAAAGATTTTAGAAGTATTACTGGTGCTAGAAAGGCAGTGTTTTTAAATGCTATAGCTGATGAAATACTGGCCTTAGATGATGAATTGGTGAAAGTATATTGCTTAGAAACTGGACTGCCTGAAGGACGAGCTAAAGGAGAACGAGGTAGAACTATTGGGCAATTAAGAAGTTTTGCAGATTTAGTAGCTGAAGGCTCATGGGTAGAAGCTACCATAGATACAGCAATACCAGATAGAGAACCAATGCCCAGATCTGATGTTCGAAAAATGATGGTTCCTTTAGGCCCTGTTGTAGTTTTTGGAGCAAGTAATTTCCCATTAGCTTATTCCACAGCAGGTGGAGATACAGCTGCGGCATTAGCTGCGGGATGTCCTGTTATTGTAAAATCGCATCCAATGCATGCCGGGACAGGAGAGCTTGTATCTTCTGCAATTATAAAAGCAGCTCAAAAAACTGGTATGCCAAATGGAGTATTTTCTAATTTAAACAGCTCTGGAATTGAGGTTGGAACTAAGTTAGTTGAACACCCAGGAGTTAAAGCTGTTGGATTTACCGGAAGTATTAAAGGCGGAAGAGCTTTATTCGATTTAGCATCAAAACGAGAAGAGCCAATTCCCGTATTTGCAGAAATGGGAAGTATAAATCCTGTAATCATTTTACCCAAGGCCTTAAGAGCTAGAGGAAATCAATTGGCAGAAACTTACGCTAAATCTATAACACTTGGAACAGGGCAGTTTTGTACAAATCCAGGTTTATTATTAGGAATTAAAGGGCAAGAACTAGAAGATTTTTTAAATAACCTTTCAGAAGAAATTATAAAAATTGAGCCTTCTTGTATGTTACATCCTAATATTATTGGAGCTTACGAAAACAATAAGAGCAAAGCAGTTGCCCAAAATAACTTAACAGTAATAGCTGATTATAATGCTGATGTAAAATCAAATTTTGCAAAACAAACTATTACAAGTGTAAATGGAAATACCTTTTTAGAAAACACAACATTACATCAAGAAGTATTTGGACCATATTCAATAGTTGTTCAATGTGAAGATGCAGATCAATTAGAGATTATAATTTCTAAACTAGAAGGACAGTTAACTGGAACTATTATTTCTGAAGAGGGAGAAGCTTCAAATTATTCCGGAGTTATTTCAGCATTGCAAAATAGGGTAGGACGTGTTATTTTTAATGGAGTGCCAACAGGTGTTGAGGTTTGTCCGTCAATGCTCCATGGAGGGCCATATCCAGCGTCTACTGACAGTCGATTCACAGCGGTTGGAATTCATTCTATAAAGCGTTGGGTAAGACCATTAAGCTACCAAGATTGGCCTAACAATTTGTTACCAGATGAATTGAAAAATGGGAACCCTCTTGACATCTTTAGATTGTTAAATAACCAACAGACTAAGAGTAAAATATAATTATATGAATTACCTAAAGTGTATTCTATTACTACTTATTTTTTCATTCTTGGCATGCGAATCAGATGATTCTACAAAACAACTTAATAGTATCATTAATAATTATCAAGATTATGAGAGTTATGATAAAAAGGAATTCCCTTTAGGACTTTTCACAAAAGAACGATACAAAGCTGAAGCCGAATTTGCAAAAACAAAACTTGAAGAGCTAGTCAAAATTGATTTGAGTGGATTAAAAGAAACCGATAGAATTTCTGCAGAACTATTAAAATTTGTTCTTCAAGACAAGGTAGACTTTTATAGATATGAGCGTTACTTAAATCCTTTACTGTCAGATTCTGGATTTCATAGTAGTCTTAATTATCAAGTCCGTTCACTTAATAATTATCAACAGGTAAAAGACTACTTAAACAAGCTTAATAGCATACCAGTATTTGTGGATCAGCATTTTGTAAATTTAAGAGCAGGTTTGGAAAAAGGCGTTTCTCAACCAAGAGTGATATTCAATGGTTATGAAACTACATACAATGATCATATTGTAGATGACTTTAAAGACAATTACTTCTATTCCCCTTTCAAAAATTTACCAGAAACACTAAGCGAAATCCAAAAAGATTCGGTCTTAATGGCGGCTAAAGAGGTTATAAAGGGTGAAGTAATTCCCCAATTTAAACGAATAAAAGAGTTTTTCGAAACAGAGTATTTGCCCAATACACGAAAGACTTTAGGAGCTGCTGATATGCCTAATGGGAAAGAGTTTTATCAAAATAGAATTAATTTTTATACCACAAGCAATCAATATTCAGCTGAAGATATTCATCAAATAGGATTAGCTGAAGTAGCTCGTATTAAAGCTAAAATGGAAACCATAATTTCTGAATTAAATTTTGAGGGAAGCTTTGCAGATTTTCTTGAATTTTTAAGAACAGACGAACAATTTTATGCTAAGACTCCAAAAGAATTATTAATGATTGGAAGGGATATGGCCAAGCGTGCAGATGAGCAATTACCTAGATTTTTTAAAACGCTGCCTCGTAAACCTTATGGTGTTGCCCCTGTCCCAGATGCTATAGCTCCAAAATATACGGGAGGACGCTATGTAGGAACAAGTAATGAAAGTACTGACCCTGGATATTATTGGATAAACACCTATGATTTACCTAGCAGAACATTATATACATTACCTGCACTAACTGTGCATGAAGCAGTTCCTGGACATCATTTACAAGGAGCTCTTAATAATGAATTGGGTGATAGTATACCAGATTTTAGAAAGGATTTATACCTGTCTGCTTATGGAGAAGGTTGGGGGTTGTATACAGAGTTTTTAGCAGAGGATATGGGAATGTACACTACTCCCTATGAGAAATTTGGACAATTAACTTATGAAATGTGGAGAGCATGCAGATTAGTTGTTGATACAGGGATTCATGCAAAAGGATGGACTAGAGAGCAAGTTGTTGATTACATGGCAAGCAATACTGCTCTCTCGCTTCATGAAGTTAATACAGAAACGGATCGTTATATTTCTTGGCCTGGTCAAGCATTATCTTATAAAATAGGGGAACTTAAAATACGCGAGCTTCGTAAAAAAGCCAAAAAAGAATTAGGAAGTGATTTTGATATTAGAGAATTTCATGAGGTTATTTTAGAGCAAGGGACAGTAACCTTAGAAATTTTGGAGAATAGAATAAACGCATACATCGATAAAGTAAAAAATGGCAAATAACACTTTTGTTTGTATAGATGCTCATACTTGCGGTAATCCAGTTCGCCTTGTAAAAGAAGGAGCACCAAAACTGGTTGGAAACACAATGAGTGATAAACGCCAACACTTTTTAAAAGAATTTGATTGGATAAGAAAAGGATTAATGTTTGAACCTAGAGGTCATGATATGATGAGTGGTAGTATTTTATATCCTGCCCATAATCCAGAAAATGACTTTGCTATTTTATTTATTGAAACCTCTGGATGTTTGCCTATGTGCGGACATGGTACAATAGGGACAATTACTATTGCAATTGAAAAGAATCTAATAACTCCTAAGATTCCTGGAAAAATTAGAATGGAAGCCCCAGCTGGATTAGTTGAAATTGAGTATCAGCAAACAGAAGGTAAAGTTGATTGGGTAAAACTTAAAAATGTAAAAAGTTATTTAGCAGCGGAAAATTTAACTGTTCAATGTCCAGAACTTGGAGAAATTACTTTTGATGTAGCTTATGGAGGTAATTTTTATGCCATTGTAGACCCGCAAAAAAACTTTGCTGGAATTCATGAATTTACCGCTTCAAAAATAATTCAGTATTCTCAAGTAGTTCGAGAGCGAATCAATAAAAAATATCCTAATAAATTTATACATCCAGAAAATGCTACGATAAGAGATGTTTCTCATATGCTTTGGACGGGTAACACTATTGACCCAGCTTCTTCAGGTAGAAATGCTGTGTTTTATGGCGATAAAGCAATTGATAGAAGCCCATGCGGCACAGGCACTTCGGCAAGGTTGGCACAACTTCATGCTAAAGGAAAACTTAATATTGGAGAAGAATACATTCATGAGAGTTTTATAGGAAGCAAATTTATTGGAAGAATAGAAGAAGAAACTACAGTCAATAATAATAGCGCAATAATTCCAAGTATTAAGGGTTGGGCTAAAATTTACGGTGAGAATACAATTACTATTGATGCAGAAGATGACCCTTATGCTCATGGATTTCAAGTGATTTAGATGAGTAAGAAAATTGTCATAATTGGTGGAGGAATTATTGGCTTATGTTCAGCCTATTATTTGCTGAAAGAAGGACATGATGTTACCATTATTGATAAGTCTGATATGAATAGTGGTGCTTCTCATGTAAACGCAGGCTACATAACCCCAAGCCATATTATTCCTATGGCTTCTCCTGGAATGATTTCAAAAGGCTTACAATACATGTTTAATAGTGCTAGTCCATTTTATATGAAACCAAGGCTAGATATAGATTTTTTAAAGTGGGCTTGGTATTTTAAAAAGTCTTCAACCAAAGAAAAAGTAGAAAAAGCAATACCGCTTATAAGAGATATCAATGTATTAAGTAGGGAGTTATTCTTTGATATAAAATCCTCAGGAGATTTAGGAGAATTTCATTTGGAACGAAAAGGCCTCTTAATGTTTTACCAGACACAAGCAGAGGGAGACCATGAATTAGAAATTGCGGAGAAAGCAAAATTTCTAGGTTTAGAGGTAAACCAGTTAGACAGAAACGGTATTAAACAAATAGAGCCTAATATTTCTGTAAATGCTATTGGGGCAGTCCACTATGAATGTGATGGTCATACTACTCCAAATGAATTTATGGAGAAGATGATTGGGTATCTTTTAAAGAATGATGTGCGTATTTGTAAAAATGAGGAAGTACTAACTTTAACATCATCAAATGGAAAGATTACTTCAATACAAACTAATAAAAGAGATTACCTAGCTGAAGAAGTGGTTTTTGCTGCCGGTTCATGGACTTCAAGTCTTGCTAAGAAACTTAGAATTTCATTGCCAATAGAAGCAGGAAAAGGATATCGTATAGATGTAGAAGAACCTACAGGTATTTCTATGCCAGCAATTTTAATGGAAGCAAAAATGGCAGTTACCCCTATGACTGGCTTTACTCGTTTTGCTGGTACTATGGAGTTTTCAGGAATCAATTCTAAAATTAGAAAAGCAAGAGTCAATGCTATTGCGGAGAATGCTTCGAAATTTTATGAAGGATTAAAAATTAGTACCGAAGATAGGGAGCAAGCCAAATGTGGACTGCGACCAGTTACACCAGATGGGCTACCATACATAGGTAAGTCTTCTAGGTATAAAAACTTGGTAATTGCTACAGGGCACGCTATGATGGGATGGAGTCTTGGACCTGTAACTGGAAAACTGGTTTCGCAGTTAATTTCGAATAAGAAAACAGAATTAGCCATAGAGGCATTGAGTCCAGAGCGTAGATTCATGTAAAATCTTTACTATCTGATAGTTAATTTCGATGTTTGGCACTCCATTTGCTTTTCATTTGGTATAAATCAGAGTATTTTTGCATCATGATAAAAAGTTACCCCTATACTGTTTTCTTTTTCCTTGTTTTTAATTTTCAATCTTTTGCGCAAGAATTAAAGCTCTTTACTGTAAATGATTTTGAGCTCAATGGCAACGTAAAAGTATGTACTGTTATTACTGATTACGGTAAAGAAGTTTTTGAATTTAATGAACAGGGTTTTTTAGTAAAATCTACTACTGCATACAATGAAGCTGACCAAGATATCACTACCTATAAATATAATAATGGATTTCTTTTAGAAAAAAGAATGGAGAGTTATAAGGATAATATTTTGGATGAAGCTAGTTCCATGGCTAACTTCTATGAAATAGACACCACTAAGCAAAAGATTATTAGAGAACAGATTATTTCTTATGATAAGGAGTTCGTTGAACAACAGGAATTTATTTTTGGAGAAGAGGATAGGATATTTAGAATCACCACATCACATGAAAATGCGATTGATGAAACAAGGATTGAATACACTACATTTAAAAATGAGTTAACTAAGACTGTTTTTGTAAATGGAATTATAGAAAAATCAGTTCGTACGTCAAGCAAGAAATTAAAATTAGATGGAGAGCAAAAAATTGTTTTAACAAAAGAATTTTTGGATGGCGAACCAAATAAAGCAACTGAACAGCGTTTTGACTTAAGTAATAAGCTTGTTTATGAAGAATTGTTTTTAACTGATATTGCTAAGGGTGGTTTTGAAAGTGAAGAAATACATCTTTTTGAATATAATGATGAGGGTATTTTGCAGAAGGAAATAATAAAAAAAGGAAATTCAATAGCCGAAAAAGAGTTTATTTTTCAGTTTGATGATAACTTAGATAAGAACTGGGTAAAAAAGATAACTACTCCAGATAATTTATACACTACACGTGTAATAGAATACTACCCATCTTTAGATGCAGAAGAACAACCAGAATAATTTACTCAAACTGTTTGATTATTTCAGGCTTAATTACATGGCCTCCTTTAAAAGTTTGTATTGCTGCTTTTTTTTGAAATAAAATATCACTTTTTATTTTTTCATTCTCTAAACGAGTTGGAGTTAAAAACTCATCAGAATCACCATATATAATGTTTATTGAAGATTGGTCATAATCAATAAAGCTGAAGTCCTCTTTAGTTAATTCAGAAGGGATTCCTCCCGCATACAAAATAAGCTTATTAAATTTCATTTTTGTTTTAGCCAACCAGCGAGTAGCTATTGATACACCTTGAGAAAAACCAAATACAATTAGGTTTATATCATCTGGAATATTTTCAAGCTCTAATACTGCATCAACATAATTTAAAACATTAGTAAGTTCAGTTTCTGTATCTTCTTTTGTAAGCCAACTAGCTCCAACATACTTGTACTCATCATTTAGATAATATTTTGAAGGGGCTTGTGGAGCAATAATGTAATTCTCTTTTGTATTAAGACCTTTAAAAAAACGAAGAAAATAACGGCTTAAAAAACCAATACCATGGAATACAATCCAAATAGTCTTTGTTTGCTTAGTTAAGTTGTTTAGGGTTTCATAAGAATTGATGTTAGCGTAAACAACACTCTTTTTTAAAGATTCCATTGGTGTAAAAATAGCCTCTTTTGTTGTATGAGAATGCTTAATTTTACAAAAAGGTATAATGGAAGAACACAAAGAAAAAATACTCAAAGTCTGCAATGAGATTTGTAACGGCACTTTAATGGAAACTTTGGATATCTCCTTTATAGATGTTGGAGAAAACTTTTTAGTTGCAAAAATGCCAGTTACTCCAAAAGTATATCAACCAGATGGTGTTTTGCATGGAGGAGCTTCGGTAGCGTTGGCAGAAAGTGTGGGTAGTGCGGCTTCTTATATTTTTTTAGACGGAAATGAGTTTTACGTACGTGGAATTGAAATTGCCGCTAATCATGTAAAAAGTATAAAAGAAGGTTTTGTATATGCTAAGGCTACGATAATACACAAAGGCAGAACAACACAACTTTGGGAAATTAAGATTACTAATGAAGCTAATGAACTTATTTCTAACTGTAAACTAACTACAATTGCCCTACCCAGAAAATAAGGCTTTTAAAGAACTTATCTCAAAAGTTCGTTTTCAAAAAGATAAGAGCTTACCATTCGTAATCTATCAAAACCCAAATGAGAGAAAGGTAAAAGCTATATTTTCTTCTAATTCAGATTTAATTTATACCGAAGACTTTTTGGAGTCGGGTTTTATTTTTGCTCCGTATGATTTGAGTAAAAAAGCTGTGTTATTTTCAAGTAAGAATATGAAGGAGGTTATTTATGAAATTAAAGAGGGTAAGAATAGCAAAGCACCTGAGTTAATAGAAAATGAGAAAGAGTCTTATTTGCAATTAGTAAATAAAGCTATAGATGGCATTAAACAGAGCGAATTAAAAAAAGTAGTAGTCTCAAGAAAAACTAAGAGAGAAACTGAACAAGATGAATTTGAATTATTTGAATTGCTTTTAAATAATCATCCTAGTGCCTTTAAATATTTATGGTATCACCCTAAAGTTGCAATGTGGCTAGGGGCAACACCAGAGACTTTATTAAAAGTGAATAAAAACTCTTTAACGACTACCTCATTAGCAGGAACCTTGCCAATAATAGATTCACAACCTCCAAAATGGGGAACCAAAGAAGTTGAAGAACAACAAATGGTGACAGATTATATTTTGAATGTATTGTCTGATAAACTCATCAATCTTAAAATTACCAATGTTAAATCAGTAAAGGCAGGAAAGGTTTGGCATTTAAAATCGGTTATTGAAGGTTCTTTAAAGAAAGGTATATTTTTGAATAATATACTAAAAGCGTTGCACCCAACACCAGCTGTATGTGGTTTGCCAAAAGATGCAGCCCAAGAATTTATTATGAATAATGAGAATTACGATAGAGAATTTTACACAGGTTTTCTAGGTGAATTAAACATTGGAACTAATAGAAATACTCACCTATGTGTAAACCTACGTTGTCTAAAATTAGAAGATAATATAGCAAGTGTTTTTATAGGAGGCGGTATTACCGAAGAATCAATCGCTGAAAGTGAATGGAATGAAACCCAACACAAGAGTAAAACAATGCTTAGTTTACTTTAACCAAACCTATAATTTTTCGGTTTTAACTGTTTCAGTTTGTATTTTTGTAATGCATGAAGCAGTCAAGTATACCTTCGGCACGAGCAGTAGTTTCTGCTTGTATGCACAGAGGCGTTAAGAACATTATTATTTCTCCAGGTTCACGAAACGCTCCTTTGACTATTAGTTTTACTGAAAATCCGTTTTTTAATTGTTTTAGTATTGTTGATGAACGCAGTGCGGCTTTTTTCGCACTAGGAATGGCTTTACAGCAAAATGAACCTGTAGCAATAGTTTGTACTTCTGGTAGTGCATTACTGAATTATTATCCTGCAATTGCAGAAGCATTTTATAGCACAATACCATTAATTGTAATATCTGCTGATAGGCCACCATATAAGATTGATGTTGGAGATGGACAAACAATTAGACAAGACCATGTTTTTGATAGGCATATTGGTTATTCTGCAAACCTTAGGCTAGATGTTAGCCATGCCCAAGAACGTTTGGCACGCTATGCTCCAGAATTGCTTTCTAAACCCCAAAGTAATATTGATAAATACAATTCTGCGGAGATAAGAGAAGCATTAAATATTGTTTTTAATAAGCGATTACCTATTCATATTAATGTCCCTTTTGAAGAACCTTTATATGACTTAAATACAAATGATGGCGAGACAGGATTTACAAAAGTTAATTCTGAGACTTTAGAATATTTTAATGAAGGGGTTTTAAAGGATATAGGTAACTACAGCAAATTATGGAATCAGGCCAAAAAGAAAATGGTACTTGTTGGAGTAAATCATCCTAATGAAGTTGAAGAAGAACAGTTAGCTATTCTAGGCAAAGACTCATCAGTTATTGTTTTTACAGAGACCACTTCAAACCTTCACCATCCTAATTTCTTTAAAAGTATAGACAGCATTATTTTTCCTATAGAGAAAGCTAATAATACAGATGAATTATTCAAAGAGTTACAACCTGATATTTTACTAACTTTTGGAGGTCTGGTAGTTTCAAAAAAAATAAAAGCTTTTTTAAGAAGCTACAAACCCAAACATCATTGGCATGTAGATGAGGTAAAAGCTTATGACACTTATTTTTCATTATCACATCATTTTAAAACTAACCCAAATAAGTTTTTAAAATTTTTGCTATCTGATAACCAATTAGTTGATAGTAAGTATTTTGAAAGATGGAATAGGGTTAAATTAAAATATGAATCAAGAAGGACTGACTATTTAAATAAAATTCCATTTTCTGATTTTACTGTGTTTAATCAAATTTTAGACACCATACCAAAAGGTTATCAGGTTCATTTAGCAAATAGTTCTACTGTAAGATATGCACAACTATTTGATGTAGATTCTACATTAAAAATTTATTGTAATCGTGGTACCAGCGGAATTGACGGAAGTACCTCAACAGCAGTAGGTGCTTCCTTTTATGAAGGAGAACCAACGCTTTTAATAACCGGGGATTTGAGTTTTTTCTATGATAGTAATGCCTTGTGGAATAACTACATTAAAAAGAATTTTAGGATAATACTTATTAATAATTCTGGAGGTGGAATATTTAGAATTTTACCTGGGGCAGAGGAGACTGATAATTTTTCTACTTTTTTTGAAACCAAACATGGTATGAATGCGGAGCATTTATGTAAGCAATTTGGATTAGAGTACACAAGTTCAAAAGATGAAGGTAGTTTAAAACAAATACTGTCTAATTTTTATGATTCTTCTGAAAAGCCCAAAATACTGGAGGTTTTTACTTCAAGAAAGTTAAATGACAAAATTTTGCTTGGTTACTTTGATTTTATATCTTAGACCATCATTAACTATAAGAACACTACCATTATGAGTAAAAGAGACGAATTAATTGAAAAGTATGCCGCTGACATTAAGGGCAAGTTTGGTGAGACTCCAGATATGGATTTTTTAACTAAGGTTGCTATTGGTCTTGGACCAGCTATTTATAATCTAGATGCCTCAAAAGTTTCGGGCAGTGATGATAAGGAGCTGGAAACAGTAAAAAATAATTTTCTAATTAAAAAATTAGGATTATCTGATGGACCACAATTAATGGATGCTATCAATACCGTAATTGATAAGTATGGTAGATCTGAAAAAAATAAACACAGAGCTGTTGTTTATTATCAATTAGCAAAACACTTTAAAAAAGAATCTGTTTACAAATAGGAATAATCTTTTTTA
>CAYTRI010000061.1:9027-14700 GCA_964440105.1 uncultured Flavobacteriaceae bacterium | reverse complement strand
TTATTGAATTATAAAATGGATTTGCAATTGAAATATTATGATTTCCTAGTGCTTGTTTAAGCATTAAGTATTGGTAGTTTTTTTTGTCTTGATTTACTGCGCAGGTCTTTGCATCTGCCAAAAATTCCAGATTTTGTTTAATTATGATTCTATAAAACCAAATAATAGGATTAAACCAGAGTATGATGAATACGATTTCTGTTAGTAAAATATCAATAGAGTGTAACTCTTTTGCATGAACTTTTTCATGCTCAATAATGGTATGGAGTTCTTCCCCCTCAAACTGCTTAGGAAAATAAAAGATGTGCTTAAAAAATGAAAAAGGAGAAATTTGTTTTCTAGTTTTTACATGATAGAAATTATCATCCTCTATTATATCACTAGTCTTCTTGATTTTTTTAATAGTACTAAGTTGAATTAGCAGCTTGACGGTAAAAAATAAGACTCCTAAAAGATAAATGGTAAACAAAAGAGATGCCCAATTAAACGATGAGGTAATATTTGCACTAGTTACAACTTCCTCAATCATGTAAAAATCATTTTGAGTCAAAAGAGTTGGTGCTACTAAAACAGTTTTGGTAATAGTAATAAAAGGCAAAACTATTGCTATTACAAGTCCAGAGATAAGAAAGAGTCTATTCCCATTAAAAAAGGTCTCTTTTCTTAAAAAAAGATAATAGGATAGCAAAAATAAAAGTAGAATACTGGACGACTTTAAAAGGTGTATGAAAAACGGTTCCATTACTTTTTATTTTCTATAAGTTGAATTATTTCTTTTAAATCTTCGATAGATATTTTCTCCTCTTTTGCAAAAAAAGAAACTAAGCTTTTGTAAGAGTTGTCATAATAATCGGCTATAGTAGAATTCACAAAAGTTTTGCGATAATCTTCTTTGGTGATTAATGGATAATAGCGGTGCGTATTGCCAAATGCCTCATAAGCAACATATTTTTTTTCTTCTAAGTTTCTTACAATAGTAGAAAGCGTATTATAATGAGGTTTGTCACCAGAAATTTTTGCAAGAATCTCTTTTACAAAAGCTTTTTCTAGCTTCCAGAGAATTTTCATTACCTCTTCTTCTTTATTAGTCAATTTTTGCATTAGTACTGATTTTAGATTTCAAACATACTAAGTAAAAAGTAGTTAAACAACTATTTTTATAGTTATTTAACTATTTATTTAGTTTTTCAAATTTTAGAAATGAGATTTTACATCTAAAAGTTCGTTTATATTTGCGTTAAACAAACCATTAATGCAAAATTTACTTTTTATTGTTCTAGGCCTTGTTTTGCTAATACTTGGAGGAAATTGGCTTCTAAAATCTGCAGTAGCACTTTCCTTAAGGTTAAATATTCCTAAAATAGTAATTGGGATGACAGTAGTTTCGTTTGCTACTTCTGCGCCAGAATTAATTGTAAGTATAAAGGCAGCCTTAGATGGGTCTCCAGATTTGGCTCTAGGGAATGTTGTTGGTTCTAATATAGCTAACCTTGGGCTTGTTTTAGCAGTAACTGTTTTACTAGGAAGTATAGAGGTAAGAAAGAGTTTTTATACTACCGATTGGCCAGTGATGATGTTAGCTTCTCTCTTGTTTGTTGGTTTTATTTATTTTGATGGAACTCTGGAGAAATATGAAGGTATTCTAATGCTCATCATGCTCTTTGTTTTTTTAATTTACATTTTAAGATTTCAAAAAACTGCTGTTGTAGATGAGATGCCTGAAGATGATAAGCCTTTGCCATTGTATAAAACAACTCTTTTTTTAGGACTAGGTGGAGTTGCGTTATGGGGCGGATCAGAATTATTGATTGAAGGCGCAAAAGCTATGGCGGAGAGTTTTGGTGTAAGCGAACGTATTATAGGGGTAACAGTAGTTTCGGTAGGGACTAGTGTTCCTGAGCTAGCTGCTTCTATTATTGCGGTTATAAAGAAAGAAAAGGCAATTTCACTTGGTAATCTAATAGGCTCCAATATTTTTAATTTATTAGCTGTTTTAGGGATTACTTCTATTATAACACCAATCAACGTTATAGATCAAGGATTACTAACGAACGATATATTCTGGATGTTAGGTATTTCATTCTTAATACTACCGTTGGTGCTACTACCAAAAGGATTGCGCTTAGGATGGAGAGACGGTCTAGTTTTAATTGCTATCTACATCACCTTTGTGTATTTAACTTTAAATTAAAAAACCGCCCATCGGTCGCTGTGCGAAGCCAAAATGGGCGGTCTTTAATTATATAATCAACAATTAATTATAAACTAGATTTTTGCAGACTTTACTGTTTTTATAATTCTACCTGCAATTTTGTAAGGATCCCCGTTAGAAGCTGGTCTTCTATCTTCTAACCAACCTTTCCAACCACTCTCTACAGTAGCAATTGGAATACGAATTGAAGCTCCTCTATCTGAAATCCCAAAACTGAACTCATGTATAGATTGTGTTTCGTGTTCTCCAGTTAAACGTTGGTCGTTAAACTCACCATAAACAGCAATATGCTCTTTAACTACAGGGCGGAAAGCTTCACATATTTTCTCATAAGTTGCTTTATCGCCACAAGTTCTTAATGTAGTATTAGAGAAGTTGGCGTGCATACCAGAACCATTCCAATCCATATCTTTCCCTAGAGGTTTTGGATGATAATCTATATAGTATCCATGCTGCTCTGTTAAACGATCCAATAGGTATCTAGATACCCAAATCTCATCACCTGCTAATTTGGCTCCTTTGGCAAATAATTGATATTCCCATTGTCCAGAAGCAACCTCCTGGTTAATTCCTTCAAAATTAAGTCCAGCAGCAATACAAAGATCTGCATGCTCTTCAACTAAATCTCTACCGTGAGTATTTTTACCACCTACCGAACAGTAGTACATGCCCTGTGGAGCTGGGTAACCACCAATTGGGAAACCAAGAGGTAATTGTGTGGCAGTATCCATTATAAAGTATTCTTGCTCAAAACCGAACCAAAAATCATTATCATCATCGTCAATAGTTGATCTTCCATTGGATTCGTGAGGTGTGCCATCGGCATTTAAAACCTCAGTCATTACTAAAAAGCCATTATTCCTTGCTGGGTCAGGAAAAATAGCTACGGGCTTTAATAAACAGTCTGAAGAACCTCCTTCAGCTTGTCTTGTTGAACTTCCATCAAAAGACCACATTGGGCAGTCTTCTAATTTACCGCTAAAATCATTAACAACTTTAGTTTTGCTTCGCATGTTTTGCGTTGGAAAATAGCCATCCAACCAGATGTATTCTAATTTTGACTTACTCATAATAGTGGGTAGTTTTCTTTAAAATTTAATAAGTGATAAAAATAATTATTTTATCTATTATTATAGATTTTTAGGGGAAGTAAATCGATAAAAGTTATCAAAAATTTGTTAACCCCCATTTTTTAGGGGGTTAGTTAATAAAATGTCATTTTTTAGCTAGTATATTGCTAAATTGTTAATTTTACCGTCTTAAATTTATTCAAAATGTCCAAAATGCGATTCGATGCCTTGGCAGATAGCCATAAAAGAGCAAATATATTGATTGATGAAACTGGAAAACGCTCAGATTTATTTGCTAAAAATGTTTTTAATGAGGCAAAAATGCTTCAGTTTTTGACAAAAGATGCTTATGAAAAAGTAAAATCGGCGATTTTATCAGGTAGTAAAATAGATCGTAAAATTGCAGACCAAGTAGCTGAAGGTATGAAAGCTTGGGCACTTTCAATGGGAGCTACACATTACACACATTGGTTTCAACCACTTACAGGAGCAACAGCTGAAAAACATGATGCCTTTTTTGATTTGTTGCCAGATGGTAGAGCCATGGAAAAATTTGAAGGGGGACAATTAGTACAACAAGAGCCAGATGCTTCTAGTTTTCCAAGCGGAGGAATTCGTAATACTTTTGAAGCAAGAGGCTATACAGCTTGGGACCCAACATCTCCAGCATTTATTTATAAAACAACACTTTGTGTTCCAACAATTTTTGTCTCTTACACCGGTGAGGCATTAGATAACAAAGCACCACTATTACGTGCACTTCATGCAGTTGACGAGGCAGCGACAGCAGTAGCTCAATATTTTGATAAAAATGTTAGAAAAGTAAATGCAACACTAGGTTGGGAACAAGAATACTTTTTAATTGACAAAGCACTTGCACAATCCCGTCCAGATATTTTAATGACTGGCCGAACTTTAGTAGGTAACTCTGCAGCTAAAGGTCAACAGCTAGACGATCATTATTTTGGTGTAATCCCAAGCCGAGTTTTAAGTTTTATGAGTGAACTTGAGAAACAGTGTACTCAATTAGGAATTCCTGTAAAAACAAGACATAATGAGGTGGCGCCAAATCAGTTTGAGTTGGCACCAGTTTTTGAAGAAGCAAACCTATCTGTAGATCACAATTTATTGTTGATGGATGTAATGGACGAGATTGCAGATAAACATAGTTTTAAAGTACTTTTTCATGAAAAACCGTTCGCGGGAATAAATGGTTCTGGAAAGCATAACAACTGGTCATTAGCAACAGACACAGGAGTTAATTTATTGAGCCCTGGAAAAACTCCAATGAAAAATCTACAGTTTTTAACCTTTTTTGTAAATACGATAAAAGCGGTTGACACTTATGAAGAACTGTTACGCTCATCTATTGCTTCCGCTAGTAATGACCATCGTTTAGGTGCTAATGAAGCTCCACCTTCAATAATATCCATATTTGTTGGTAAGCAGCTGGGGGAGGTTTTAGATGAGCTCGAAGGTGTTTCTAAGGGGAAATTATCACCAGAAGAAAAGACAGAATTAAAACTAAATGTGGTAGGTAAAATTCCTGAAATTTTACTTGATAATACAGATCGTAATCGTACTTCACCATTTGCCTTTACGGGTAATAAATTTGAAATGCGTGGGGTAGGCTCAAAAATGAATTGTGCCAAACCGATGACTATTTTAAATACCATTGTTGCAAAACAGCTAACCGATTTTAAAAAGGAGGTCGATTTATTAATCGATAAAAAAAGTCTAAAAAAGGATGAAGCCGTTTTTAATGTACTAAGGGAATACATTAAAAATTCTAAACGTATTCGTTTTGATGGAGATGGTTATAGCGCAGATTGGCAAGCAGAAGCACGCCTTAGAAAGTTAAGCAATAATAAAAACACACCTACTGCGCTACAAGTATTAACATCAAAAGAAAGTGTTGCGTTATTTCATGCAACGGGTGTTATGAATGCAACGGAGCTTGCGGCGCATCAAGAAGTAGAATTAGAAAATTATGTGTTTCACATTCAGATTGAAGGGCGAATTTTAGGTGAGTTAATTTATAATCATATTATCCCTTCAGCAATCAAATATCAGAATTTATTGCTTGAAAATATTTCGGGGTTAAAAGAAGTATATGGAGCTGCCCATAAAAAATTAACTGAACCGCAGTTAAATATTTTGGAGCAGATAGCAGAGCATATTTTAGAAGCTAAAAAGTTGACAGATGCCATGATACTAACCAAGAATAAGGCTCATAATAGAAGCTCTATCGCTAAAAAGGCACAGGCATACTGTGATGATGTTAAACCTTATTTTGACAAGATTCGTGCTGAAGCAGATGGTTTAGAACAATTGGTTGCTGATGATTTATGGCCACTCACAAAGTACAGAGAATTACTTTTTGTAAAATAA
>CAYTRI010000061.1:0-8927 GCA_964440105.1 uncultured Flavobacteriaceae bacterium | reverse complement strand
TGCTGATGATTTATGGCCACTCACAAAGTACAGAGAATTACTTTTTGTAAAATAATTTGTTTTGTCATTCCTGCGTAAGCAGGAATCCACAAACTCTTTCCTCTTGTTAGCAGAAGATGTCACAATATTTATTGTGACGAAAGGACGTAGTAAATGAAATCGATAATGACAGTAGGGTCAAAAAATATGTCGAATGAGTTTTGGATACAATTTTCTTCGAAAATCACTCAAAAAGACAAGTGTTTTATAAATTTTGATACTATATCTTTATTACATGAACCTGACTTTAAAAGACATTCAAGCTGCCAAAAAAAGGATTGACCCATACATTAATAAAACTCCTATTCTCACATCATCTTTATTGAATAACTGGCTAGGTCATGAAATCTATTTTAAAGCTGAAAATTTTCAAAAAATAGGTGCTTTTAAAGCTAGGGGTGGGGTGAATACTTTGGCTTGGCTTTTAGAAAATGGTAAAACACCAAAACATATAGTTGCAAACAGTTCTGGGAATCATGCACAAGCGGTGGCTTATGCAGCAAAACAGTTTAATATACCAGCAACTATATTTATGGCAGCGTATTCTTCAAAAGTGAAGGTACAAGCCACTAAAGCATATGGCGCTAAGGTAGTATTGAGCGAAACTCGCGATATTACCGATGCAAAAGTAGCAGAAGCGTCAAAAAAGGAAGGCACGTTTTGGATTCCGCCATTTAACCATGAACAAGTAATTTGCGGTCAGGGTACTGCAGCTTATGAAGCACTTTCCCAATTAGAAAATATAGACGCAGTGTTTACTCCTTGTGGCGGTGGCGGACTCACCTCTGGCTCATTGATTGCCACACGTGGATTAGCATCAAAAACTAAGATGTTTGGTGTGGAACCTTTGAATGCAAATGATGCAGCAGAATCTTTACGAAAAGGAAGCATTCAGCGCTTGCAAAGTGTGCCAGATACTTTAGCTGATGGTGCTATGACCATGGCGGTTGGTGATATCACCTTTGAGTATTTAAAACAACTGGATGGGTTTTATGAGATTGAAGAAGAATACTTAATCTATTGGACCCAATGGCTGACGCATTTGCTCAAATGCAGAATAGAACCAACTTGCGCCATGCCTATGGAAGCAATTCGTAGATGGCTACAAACACAAAAAACAAAAAAGCGGGTGCTAATGATAATTTCTGGAGGTAATGTAGACCAAAAAACTACTCAGAAAATTTGGAAGAAAGATTATTTAGTTACCATTCCAAGTAAATTTTAAAAGACACTATGCCTCATATACTTAAAAACAAAAACCTTGAAGTCTTTATTGATTTACCACATGAAAATTATCGAGAAACTCGATTTGATTGGAGTGGTAAAATTATAAAAGCGATTTTTAATGGGATTACTTTTGGGATTACCGAAAAACCAAATAAAATCGAACAAAATCTACATGGAAGAGGACTTTACAACGAATTTGGTATTGATTCACCCTTAGGATTTAACGAGACAAAACAAGGGGATTGGTTTCATAAAATTGGTGTGGGCTTATTGAAGAAAGAGATGGAAACTTATGCTTATATCAATAACTATGAATTAAAGCCTTGTGAATTTTCTATTAAGAAGGAGGAAACAGCAATTCAATTTGAGTGCACCTCTGAATTTGTGAATGGATATAGCTATATCCTAAAAAAAGAGATTAAGCTTGTTGAAAATGGTTTTAAAATCAATTATTATTTAAAAAATATCGGGGATAAACCTATAGAAACTACAGAATACAATCATAACTTTTTAGCTATTGGTAACAAACCAATGGATAGCGAATATATTTTAAAATTTCCTTTTCAATTAAATGCGGATTCTTTTCAAGAAAATGTAAATCCGGAACAATTAGTGGATTTTAATGAAAAGAAACTTAGTTTTTTAGGCTCACCAAATGAGGTATTCTTTTTTAGTTATCTTAATGGTAATGATAAGGTTAAAGCTTGCTGGCAACTTGAGAATTCAAAACTTAATGTAGGTATTCAAGAAAGCGGTGATTTTTTAACCTCAAAAATTAATTTATGGGGTTGCAAACATGTTATTAGTCCAGAGTTGTTTTTTAAAATAGAATTAGCACAAAGTGAATCAGTAACCTGGTCCCGTACTTATGATTTTTACAATCACAAGTAAAAACTTTTAAAATAAACTATCATGAAAACAAAAATTAGCATTTTACTTTTAACTCTTAGTTTTTGCTGGGTTAGTGGGCAAGAAGAATTATCAGAAAATCCACAAATAGAAGAAGGAATGATTAAAGTAGCCATCTTTTATGAAAATGGAGTGGGTAAAACTTTTGATATGGATTATTATGCAAATAAACATATGCCAATGGCGGCTAGTTTATTCGGAGATGCTTTAAAAGCTATGGTGATTGATAAAGGAATAGCCAATGGTACACCAGATATGCCACTGAAATATGTTGCGATAGGTTACTTTTATTTTAATAATATGGATGCTTTTAAAAATGCTATGGGGCCAAATTCTCCTAAACTCAAAGCTGATGTTTCTAACTATACTAACATAATACCCCAGCTTCAAATAAGTGAAGTGCAAACAGTGCAGTAGATGACTTGCCATAGTTAAATCAATATATCTATTGATTATTTTTTTTGAATTTACAATCAAGGACTTTCCTTATTTTTGCGCAAAACAGATTTAATGTCATCAGACGCGAGTAAAAGATATGCCCAACGTGGAGTTTCGGCTTCAAAAGAAGATGTGCATAACGCTATTAAAAATATAGATAAGGGCCTTTTTCCAAAAGCATTCTGTAAGATTGTGCCAGACCACTTAACAGGTAGTGAAGACCATTGTTTGGTAATGCATGCAGATGGTGCAGGTACTAAGTCTTCTTTAGCATATATGTATTGGAAAGAAACCGGTGATGTTTCTGTTTGGAAAGGGATAGCACAGGATGCCTTAATCATGAATATTGATGATTTAATCTGTGTTGGTGCAACTGATAACATTATGCTTTCTTCTACTATTGGCAGAAATAAAAACTTAATTTCTGGAGAAGTAATTTCAGCTATTATTAATGGCACAGAAGAGCTTATTGCTGATTTAAGAAGCCATGGAATGACTATACATTCTACAGGTGGTGAAACAGCAGATGTTGGTGATTTGGTGCGTACCATTATTGTAGATTCTACAGTTACAGCTCGTATGCAACGAAATGAGGTTATAGATAATGCAAATATTGAATCTGGTGATGTTATAGTTGGCTTGGCCTCTTTTGGGCAAGCTAGCTATGAAAAGGAATATAACGGCGGCATGGGGAGCAATGGACTTACCTCGGCACGCCATGATGTATTCTCTAAATATTTAGCTGATAAATATCCAGAAAGTTTTGATGCTTCTGTCCCAGAAGAATTGGTGTATTCTGGTCATACTAAATTGACAGATGCTGTTGAAAATTCACCCTTAGATGCAGGTAAATTGGTATTATCACCAACACGCACGTATGCACCAATAGTTAAGAAAATACTTGAAAAATATTCTGCAAAAGAAATTCATGGAATGGTGCATTGCAGCGGTGGTGCGCAAACCAAAATTTTACATTTTGTGGATGAACTGCATATTGTAAAAGATAACCTATTTGCAGTGCCACCTTTATTCAAATTAATACAAGAACAATCAGGTACAGATTGGAAAGAAATGTATCAAGTATTTAATTGTGGACATCGACTAGAATTATATGTAAAACCTGAAGTTGCAGAGGATTTAATAGCGATTTCAAAATCGTTTAATGTAGACGCTCAAATAGTAGGTAGCGTAGAAGAAAGTACAGTTAAAAAACTTACTATTAAAAGCGAATACGGAACATTTGAGTATTAGCATACGATTAAACCAAATCTCACGTTCTTTTAATAAACACAAATGCTATGGAAAGAAAAGAATTTTTGAGAAGCCTTGGAGCTGGTGCAGCTTTTGCACTTACTTTCCCTTGTTTAAACGGTTGTTCATCTGACAGTGAAGATTTAGAAACATTCCCAGAACCAACAGGTGTAGATTTTACTGTAGATTTAAATGCTTCAGAATCGGCACCATTAACAAATAATGGAGGCTTTATTTTAGCTAAATCTAACCCTACTGATAGATTAACAGATATTGTTGTTGCTAGAAACTTAGAAGGCGATTTTGTTGCTGCAAGTCAAATTTGTAGTCATCAACAAACAGATGGTGTTCGTTTCATCAGTGAAGATGGGGGTATTTTTAGATGCTCAACACATGGTTCGCGTTTTAGCCAAACAGGTACTCCTTTAAATTCAATTACAAGCAATCCACTTAAAGTATTCATGACGGAACTTAACGGCGATACACTTCGTGTTTTCGAAAGCTAATCAAAAACACGTATGATAAAGCAGTTATTTTTTTTTCTAACTCTTTTTTGCTCAGTACTAGGAACAGCACAAGATTGGCATAAGGATTATAGTGATGCTTTAGAACAAGCTAAAGCAGAAGATAAACCTATAGTATTAGTGTTTTCTGGTTCAGATTGGTGTGCTCCATGCAAGAAATTGGATAAAGATATTTGGACATCTGAAGAATTTAAAAAGTTTTCTTCAGAAAAGTATGTGCTCTATAGAGCTGACTTTCCTCGTAAAAAAGTAAATCAGCTTCCCCAAGAACAGCTAAATCAGAATAAAGAATTAGCTGAACGTTACAATACTCAAGGGTATTTCCCTTTGGTTTTAGTTTTAGACAAATCGGAACAAGTTCTTGGAAAGACGGGTTACCAGAAAATAAGCCCTAAGGCTTATATAGATGTCTTGAACTCTTTTCTATAATGAAAAAACTCATTTTAATTGTTTGCTGTTTTTTTTGTTCTCAATCCTATAGTCAGGGTAAAGAAAAACTAGTAACAGTTAAAAAGGTTTTAAAACTTATGGGAACTCGTTTTGAGCTTACAGTAGTTGCTCAAAATGAAGAGATTGGCTATATAAACATCCAAGAAGGAGTTGCAGAGATTACTCGAATTGAAAAAATGATATCATCTTGGGATACAGATAGCGAAACTTCATTAATAAATAAAAATGCAGGTATTAAGCCTGTTAAGGTTAGCTCAGAATTATTTAGGTTAATAGAACGTGCTAAAAAAATATCTGAGATTACAGATGGAGCTTTTGATATTTCATATGCTTCCATGGATAATATTTGGAAGTTTGATGGTTCTATGGATAAGCTGCCAACCGAAATGGAAGTCAATGCTTCAATTTCTAAAATAGGACATCATAAAATACTGCTAGATGAGGCTGCGCAAACCATTTTCTTGAAAGAAAAAGAAATGCGTATTGGTTTTGGAGCAATTGGCAAAGGATTCGCAGCAGATAAAGCCAAAGAGCTGCTAATATCTAAAGGCGTAAAAGCAGGCCTTATAAACGCATCTGGTGATTTAACTACTTGGGGTACCAAAGCAACAGGAGAAAAATGGATGATTGGTATTGCTAACCCATTAAGTAAGGATAAAGTTTTTTCGTGGCTACCAATAGTAGAATCTTCGGTAGCAACATCAGGTAATTATGAAAAGTATTTGATGTTTAAAGGTGAAAAATATTCCCACATTATAGACCCACGCACAGGATATCCGACAAAAGGGATAAATAGTGTTTCAATATTTGCTAAAGATGCTGAATTGTGTGATGCACTAGCAACTGCGATTTTTATTATTGGGAGGGATAGCGGAATCCATTTAATAAATCAGATTCCTGGTGTTGAGGTAGTTGTAGTAGATGGTGAGAATAAGATTCATAAAAGTTCAGGTGTTTTGTTTAATAATAATCAGTAGCTTTAGCTATGTATAAGTTTTTAATTTTGCTCATATTATTAGTCTGCTCCAGTTCTTGTGTAGCTGTTAAAGAATATGACAAAGTATATCTAAATGATAGCGATATGCTATTAGGAGCTAGATCAGCTGAACGTTTTGAAACTAATTTTCAATTATACCGTGAGGCTTCTGCTGGAGCTAATGGAGGAAAAACTGGAGGTGGTTGCGGATGTAACTGAAACCCAAAGTTTGCTCGCAAACTTTGTTGGTTGAAGTTACCCTGAGCTTGTCGAAGGGTTTTTGAAAAAAAATTGTTGGTTGAAGTTACCCTGAGCCTGTCGAAGGGTTTTTGAAAAAAAATTGTTGATTGAAGTTACCCTGAGCTTGTCGAAGGGTTTTCTGATGCAAAACTTTGTTGGTTGAAGTTACCCTGAGCTTGTCGAAGGGTCTTTTATCTTTTTTTAATTCTTTATAAAGAAAAAATGCTAACGGCAATTAATCCTAAACTTCCAATGCGAAACAAAGCTGTTACGGAAGATTATTATATTAATAAACTTGGTTTTGTGCAATTCGGAATTGAAGATTATCCTGATTACCTGATGGTACAAAAAGATACTATCCAAATTCATTTTTTTCAGTTTAAAAAATTAAAACCAAAAAAGAATTATGGGCAGGTTTATATTCGGACAAATGAGATTGATAAATTATATGGAGAGTTTATTGCTAATGGCATAGCTATCCACCCAAACGGTGCTTTAGAAACCAAACCTTGGGGACAAAAAGAATTTTCATTGCTTGACCCAGATAGTAACTTACTAACTTTTGGTCAAGAACTATGAAGAAAGGTATAGAAATACTAATTCTATTTTCTGCATTTAGCCTATTCGCCCAACAAGATGATACTTCATATAAAAAGAAGGTGCTTGAAGCTAGCGAATTAGATGTTTTATTTAGTTACTACAATCAAGATGGTCAAAATGCAGCTGTAACAGGTGGAGAAGGTACCGAAGAACTTACAGACGCCACTTCCACTTTAGTACTAAGAATGCCTTTAAATGAGGATGATGTCTTAACAGTTGATGTTGGATTATCAGCTTATACTTCTGCTTCTTCGAGCAATGTTAATCCTTTAGATGGTAATAATGCTAATGTAAGTCCATTTGATGCTTCTTCAGGTGAATCAAGAAAAGACGTCTTGGCTTATTTTAATCCTACCTATCAGCATAGTTCTGATGACCAAAATAATATTTGGAGTACTAATGCTTATATTTCTAATGAATATGATTATTTCTCTATAGGATTTGGTGGATCTTATGCCAAATTATTTAATGAGCGAAATACTGAAGTTGCTATTAGCGGAAGAGTATTTTTAGATAGTTGGAACTCTCAGTACCCTATAGAATTACGTTCAGGTTTTTTTGATGATAGAATTACAGGAACTGGCACTTATAACCCAGATTTTACAGAATTTGCTGATGAGAATAGAAACACCTATTCTGTTTCGTTATCTTTTTCTCAAATTTTAAGCAAGAAATTACAAGGTTCTTTATTTGTGGACTTGGTTTCGCAAAAGGGTTTATTAAGTACGCCTTTTCAAAGGGTTTATTTTGGTGATGCGAATGATTTTTTTATAGATGATTTTCAATTGGCTGATGATATAGAGCAGTTACCAGATTCCAGATTTAAAATTCCAGTAGGTGGGCGTCTAAACTATTATCTTAATGATGCCATTGTATTACGTTCTTATTATCGTTTTTACTACGATGATTGGGGAATTACTTCCCATACCGCCAATATTGAAGCTCCAATAAAGTTGAGTGATAAATTTACCTTGTATCCAAGTTATCGTTATTACACACAAACTGCTGCCGACTATTTTTATGCAAAAGAGGATGCTTTATCAACGCTTCAATTTTATACTTCAGATTACGATTTATCTCAATATGATGCTAATCAATTTGGATTTGGCATACAATACAAAGACATATTTAATGAGGCCAGAATTTTCTTTTTTGGTTTAAAGACAATCAATTTACGCTATAGTTATTATGATAGAAGCGACGGTCTTAATGCTTCAATTTTTACTTTAGGTACTTCTTTTGTTATCGATTAGTTAAAAGATAGCCTTCCTGTAGTAAATCATTACGATTTTTAATTTGCTTTGAGTATCCATTTTTTAGCAAATAGAGCGTATCACTCATTTCCAAAATCTCATTATAAAAGTGATCTGTAATAATGATTATCTTTTTCTTTTTTTCTTCTTCTATAAGCGCTCTGATTTTTTCAACATAGATTGGAGCAATAAAAGAGAATGGTTCATCTAGTAGTATGATTTTCTTTTGACTACATACAATTAGATACGTTTCTACTATCCGTACTTCTCCGCTAGAAAGCTCTTCTATTTTTGAATTTTTATAGATTTCAAAATGATTGAATAATAAAACAAAATCCTCCCATTCTTGATCGAATAGCTTAAAAATAGTTTTAAGCTTTAAGGCTTTTAGCAGCAACTGATATTGAGGTAAATAGGCAACATTATTATAGGAGTAGAGTGTTTTGTTATTCTTCTTTCTATCAATACGAATGTTACTGTATTTAGACTTAAGATTTCCAAAAATAATTTCTAAAAGACAAGATTTGCCACATCCATTCCGACCTAAAATTCCAGTCACTTTACCTGTTTCAGCTTTTAAATAAATGCCGCTTAGTATTTTTTTGTTATTAAAGCTCAATTCAATATTGTCTACTTCTAGAACCAAATTTTAAATATTATAATTGTTAGTATAAAAATCATGAAATCATAGAAAAGCCCGATAAGAAAAAGAATTGTTTTAGAAAGGCCAAAATTATTGTAAAAAGTAAGTCTCGTTTTCAAGTTGTCAAGCATTTGGAAAATGTAAACTAATCCCCAAATAAATATTTTAAAGAGTAGAATAAATCCAGGAGGAATATTTTTTATCAAAAAAAGCAGACCTAAAACAGATGAGCTAATCAAAATATTTTTCGAAAATCTTAGTGCTAGATAGTAAGTCTTAAGTTTAAATAAGGATTTCATAGCTTTAATTAAATGTACAAATTAATCGTAAATTCGCATCATAACGAGGATTGAACTATGCTAGATAAACTGAATATT
>CAYTRI010000060.1:0-14871 GCA_964440105.1 uncultured Flavobacteriaceae bacterium | reverse complement strand
CTTGTCTTAAAAAACCAACATCATTCAACTCTAATTCTGGTGAGCGCCAAAAACCACCCATTTCATAACGCCAATTACCACCACCTGCTTTTCCAAAATTTAGCTTACCTCCTGTTCCCGAAAGTGAAGTTCTATTTGGGTCAACTTCTACATGACTAGCATCTGTTCGTTGAAACAAATGTGTGAGACTTTGTTGAGTTCTTAAAATTGCTTCTGGGCTACCTATAACATGACTAACTACTATATTTCCATCTAAGTAATAATTACGGTTTTTCCATGTATGCCTAAAATCTATGCCGCCTGTGTAAGCAGCTTCCCTCAAAAAATCTAGATTATCTTCTAACTTACGGTTAGTAGCTGTAAAGATTCCACCAACATAAGAATTACGTTCATTGAAATCTTTCTGCAACCTACCAACTAAATAATTCGTAAAAGGTTCTACTAATTCTTCTCTGCGTTGCCCATTATTATCTATCTCGGCAAACATTTTACCTGTAACGCTTTCCAATAAACCAATAGACCAACCATTTTTGGTCTTTCCAGAGAATTTAGCTGCACCCAAAATAGTTGTATTATTTGGCACATTTGTAAATTCTCCTGCAGCTAAACTTGGGAAACCTTGAGGGCTTCGACCTATACGGCGACTATAGAAAACATTGTCATTACCATTTGCAAATTCGTAATCAAAAATATTTTTATTCTCTACAAAAAATGGCCGCTGTTCTCTAAAGAATATTTGAAATCCGTCAAGCGCAATAGCTCCTGGATCTGCCTCTACCTGACCAAAATCTGGATTTACAGTTAAATCCAACGTTAAATCGTTAGTTATTCCAATCTTGGCATCTAAGCCCGCATTTACTCTAAAATCTGTTCCATCTCTAAAAGGATTTCCATCTTCTGCAGGGTACGTATCTAATTGCTTAACAACAAAAGGTTGAATCTCTAATTGTTTTTGAGGTTCGATATCTATGAGCCCGTGAAGCTCACCAAATTCACTTACAAAGCCTGGTGCATCTTGCGGTACACGTTGCCATACCGAGCGTTCTTGTTCTCTAAAAAACAAGCGCGTTACTTGTAGTCCCCAAATCTGTTCTTTAGCCTTTCCAAATTTGAGTTGACTAAATGGAATCTTTGCTTCTGCTGTCCATCCTTCACTATCTATATTGGATGCTGTGTACCAAATAGGATTCCAACTATCATCAAAATTATCTCCATTTTCAGATACAAACTCGTCTCCTTTTACACCTGCTGCAGTCACCGTAAAGGAAAATGCTGTCCTTTTATCGTGATAACTATCTATAATAATAGCCATTCTATCTCCTGCAAAACCATCACGACGTGATAGACGCTTCTCTATTTTATCAGGTTCAGAATCGTAACACCTATATGCTACATAAAGGAACTTATCATCATAAAGAATTTTAAACTTTGATTGCTCGCTGGGTGGTGTGTTTTCATCTGGATCTCTTTCAATAAATTCTCCAGACCAATCTACTAATCCCCAAGACAAATCATCTACAGTTCCATCTATAACTGGAGCTGTGTTTTCCTTTAATGACTTGGTAGTATATATCAGCTTTGGAACTGTAAGTGTTGAATCTTGTGCTTTTACACAAAGAAAGGTGCATGCAGCAAAAATTGATAAAAACGTTTTTTGCATAATAAAAATTGGTAGGGCTTGATGAATATCCAAAAATAAAGGGCTTCTGCGATTGAGGCCCTTTGTTTAATTTTTAATTAACAGTATTTATAGCGTCTGTATTTAAAAACTAGTTAAACTATTTTACTATGTTTTTTACTAAATCTCTTTTTAAAGATGATACATTTTTGAAACTGTTACAATTTAAAGTGTATTTGTATTGCTTTATATTAAAGTAGCTTGAGACATTATTTTTTACAAGCATTTTTGAACTAAAAAAAATAAAAAATATTCTTTCCCAACCATTTGCAATTCAATCTAATAATTGTACATTTGCACCCCATTATTTGGGAACGATTACAAAATTTAATACTATTTCGAGAAGTGGATACATTAAGTTATAAAACTATTTCTGCCAATAAGTCTACTGTTGATAAGCAATGGGTATTGGTTGATGCTGAAGGACAGACGTTAGGTAGATTTGCATCTAAAGTTGCTAAAATATTAAGAGGAAAGTATAAGCCAAACTTTACTCCTCACGTAGATTGTGGTGACAATGTAGTTGTAATTAACGCAGAGAAAATTCAAATGAGCGGTAACAAATGGGAAGAAAAAACCTATTCAAGGTATACTGGTTACCCAGGTGGACAACGTTCAACTAGTGCTTCTCAATTATTAGAAAAGCATCCTGAAAGAATTATCGAAAAATCTGTTAAGGGAATGCTTCCTAAAAATAAATTAGGTGCTGATTTATTCAGAAACCTTAAAGTATATGCTGGCGCTGAGCACGGACAAGAAGCGCAAAAGCCTAAAGCAATTAACTTAAACGACTATAAATAAATGGACGTTATTCACAAAATTGGAAGAAGAAAAACAGCAGTAGCACGTGTATATGTTTCTGAAGGAAAAGGAAACATTACAGTAAATAAAAGAAAGCTAGAAGAGTATTTTTCTACAGCTACATTACAATATAAAGTAAAACAACCTTTTACACTTACTGAAACTGACGGAAACTATGACGTTAAAGTAAATGTTTACGGTGGTGGAATAACTGGGCAAGCAGAAGCTGTTCGTTTAGCATTATCTAGAGTAATGTGCGAAATAGATGCTGAGAATAGATTGATTTTAAAGCCTGAAGGTTTGCTTACAAGAGACCCAAGAATGGTTGAGCGTAAGAAATTTGGTCAGAAGAAAGCTCGTAAGAAATTCCAGTTCTCTAAACGTTAATCACAAATTACAGGGCATCTTTTTAGATGCCTCAATTATATTTCTAACTAAGTTCATTGAAAGTTTTCACCATTGGGTGAAAACAATTAAAAAATCCCAAAAATCCAACACTGTTGGTGGCTAATACTAGCTTTGGGTAAATTAGTTTAGCATCTAAATGATAAAGGCTTCTGCCAGTTGGTCGATACCACTTTATTATTGCTAATTCAAAAGAACGTAAACTAAATTTAAAAATGGCGAAAGTCGAAGTAAAACAATTATTAGAGGCAGGTGTGCATTTTGGACACCTTACAAGAAAGTGGAATCCAAACATGGCTCCTTACATCTACATGGAGCGTAACGGGATTCACGTTATCAATCTTTACAAAACAGTTGCAAAATTAGATGAGGCTAATGAAGCCTTAAAGAAAATTGCTGCATCTGGAAGAAAAATTCTTTTCGTAGCTACCAAAAAACAAGCAAAAGACATTGTTGCAGAAAAAGTAAATAACGTAAACATGCCATTTATCACAGAGAGATGGCCTGGTGGTATGTTAACCAACTTTGTTACTATCAGAAAAGCGGTTAAAAAAATGGCTGCTATTGATAGAATGAAGAAGGACGGTACTTTCTTAACACTTTCAAAAAAAGAACGTTTACAGGTAGACCGTTTACGTGCAAAATTAGAAAAGAACTTAGGTTCAATATCTGAAATGACACGTTTACCTGGCGCAATCTTTATAGTTGACACTATGCGTGAGCACATTGCTGTTAAAGAAGCTCAAAAATTGAAAATTCCAATTTTTGCTATAGTTGATACAAATTCTGACCCAAGACCTATCGATTTTATTATTCCAGCAAACGATGATGCAGGTAAGTCTATTGAAGTAATTATGGGCTCTGTGACCGATGCTGTTGCAGAAGGTCTTGCCGAAAGAAAAGCTGAAAAGCAAGGTGATAAAGAAGGTAAAGAAGCACCTAAAGAAAAAGAAACAAAAGAGAAAGTAGCCGCTCCAAAAGCCGAAAAGCCAGCTAAAGAAAAAGTTGAAGCTGCACCAGTTGAGGAAAAGCCAAAAAAGAAAACAGCTGCAAAAACTAAAGCAGACGACCTTACAAAAGTAGAAGGAATTGGACCCAAAGCAGCTGAAGCATTAGTTGCTGGAGGAATAGCTTCTTATGCAGATTTAGCAAAAGCAAAACCAAAAGCAATTAAGACTATGCTTACGGATGCTAGTCCTAGGCTAGCTCACCTAGAGCCTGCTTCATGGCCAAAGCAAGCTAAAATGGCTGCAGATGGAAAATGGGATGAACTTAAGGAATGGCAAGACAATACCAAAGGTGGTGTTGAAGATTCTGAAGAGTAAACAAAAATGATTAAACACACTGTAAGAGCAATGTGTTTCACATTAATTAAATTTTAAAACAGTATACAAATGGCAAAAATTACAGCCGCTGAAGTAAATAAATTAAGAAAGGCAACTGGAGCTGGAATGATGGATTGTAAAAATGCATTAGTTGAAGCAGAAGGTGACTTTGACAAAGCTATTGAAATCTTACGTAAGAAAGGTCAAAAAATAGCTGCTAAAAGAGCTGACAGAGATTCTTCTGAAGGTGCTGCGGTAGCAAAAGTAAATGCTGACAAAACTGTTGGCGTTGCATTAGTACTTGGTTGTGAAACTGATTTCGTTGGAAAAAACGAAAAGTTTATATCCTTAGCTAATGAGTTAACTGAAAAGGCATTAAACTGCGCTACTAAAGAAGAATTTTTAGCTAGTGACTTTGGAGGAATGACCGTTGCTGATAAATTGATAGAGCAAACTGGTGTTATTGGTGAAAAATTAGACATCACTTCTTTTGAAAGATTAGAAGCTCCTTATGTAGGTAGTTATGTTCACATTAACAAGATTGCTGCCCTAGTAGGATTATCTGCTGCTGTAGATACTGCAGAAGTTTTAGCAAAAGACATTTCTATGCAAGTAGCTTCTATGGGAGCAACTACATTATCTTACAAAGATTTTGACGCTGACTTTGTAGCTGCTGAAACAGAAGCTCGTATCGCTGTTATTGAAAAAGATAATATTGAACTTGGACGTTTAGGAAAAACCCTTAAAAATGTTCCTCAATATATTTCAATGGCACAATTAAGTGATGATGTACTTAAGAAAGCTCAAGAAAACGCTAAAGAGCAATTAAAAGCTGAAGGCAAGCCAGAACAAATATGGGACAAAATCCTTCCAGGAAAAATGGAAAGATTTATTTCTGACAACACTACTTTAGATCAAGAACAATGTCTTTTAGACCAAAAGTTCATTAAAGATGAGAAATTAGATGTTGCTACATATGTTTCATCACATGGTGATGTTTCGGTAACTGGATTTAAACGCGCTACTGTAGGTTAACGTTTTTATTTATTATAAAATCACAAACCCTGACCATAACCTGTCAGGGTTTTTTTATTTTATCAGATGAAATTGATTTAACCTCAAAAATTATTTTGATTATTTTTGTTCGGATTTCAAAAAAAGCGCTAGATGCAATACAAAAGAATTCTTTTAAAATTAAGTGGTGAAGCCTTAATGGGTGACCAACAATATGGCATTGATCCAAAAAGAATTGCTGAATATGCAGAAGACATAAAAGCCGTTATGGCTAAGGGTGTTGAACTTGCTGTTGTAATTGGGGGTGGAAATATTTTTAGAGGTCTTTCAGGTGCTAGCCAGGGAATGGATAGAGTTCAAGGAGACCATATGGGAATGCTTGCAACTGTCATAAACAGTTTAGCTTTACAAAGCGCCCTTGAAATTGAAGGGGTAGAAACTAGAGTGCAAACAGCAATAAAAATTAATGAAGTAGCTGAACCTTTTATTAGACGAAGAGCTATGCGTCATCTAGAAAAAGGGCGTGTTGTGATTTTTGGTGGTGGTACCGGGAATCCATATTTTACTACGGATTCCGCAGCAGTATTAAGAGCTATAGAAATTAAAGCTGATGTAATTTTAAAAGGAACTCGGGTTGATGGTATTTATACCTCAGACCCAGAAAAAGATAAAGACGCTACTAAATTCGATAACCTTTCTTTTAAAGAAGTTCTTAGTAAAGGACTTAAAGTAATGGACACAACAGCGTTTACATTAAGTCAAGAAAACGAACTTCCAATTATAGTTTTTGATATGAACACTAGAGGAAATTTAATGAAAATTGTCTCTGGGGAAAGTATTGGGACCCTTGTTAATATGTAATGTTGGCATAGAAATTGGTTGATGAACTTAAAATAATACGATTATGAACGAAGAGGTAACATTTATACTAGATAGCACAACTGAAAGCATGGATGGCGCTATGTCTCATCTAGAAAAAGCCTTTATAAAAATACGCGCCGGTAAAGCTAGCCCTGTAATGCTATCAACTATAATGGTAGAATATTATGGCTCTCCTACTCCATTAGCTCAAGTTTCAAATATTAATACTCCGGATGCTAGAACTATTTCTGTACAACCTTGGGAGAAAAATATACTTCAAGACATAGAAACAGCAATTATGAACGCCAATATTGGGTTTAACCCTATGAATAATGGTGAAATGATTATCATTAACGTGCCACCGCTAACAGAGGAAAGAAGACGCGAGCTGGTTAAACAGGCTAAAGGTGAAGCTGAAGATGCTAAAGTGAGTATTAGAAGTGGAAGACAAGAAGCAAACAAAGAACTAAAGAAATTAGATATTTCTGAAGATTTGTTGGCCAATGCTGAAGTTGATGTCCAGACACTTACCGATAAGTATATTACTAAAGTAGATTCAATCTTCGAAGTAAAAGAAGCTGAGATTATGAAGGTATAATCTTTGGCATTTTATATCCTTAACCTTTCACTAGGTACAAAAGCAATGATTCTCTACCTTTGCCACCAATAAAATTGAAATGCTAAAAAAGCTTTTTCAAGGATTCTGGGCTGGTCTTGCTCGTATTATCCTTCGCAATAGAATATTAATTTTACTTGGTATTGTAGCCGTAACAATTTTTCTAGGTTTACAATGGAAAAACATGCGTTTTTCAAATACAGAAGCAAATATTCTACCTGATGATCATCCTGAAACCGTACAGTACGAAGCTTTTGTAAAATTATTTGGCCAAGAAGACAACGCAATTGTTCTGGCCATACGCGATAGCTCTCTTTTTAAACCTGATAATTTTAATCGCTGGAATAAACTTAGCAAACAGTTTGAAGCCATCCCCGAGACCGATTTTGTTATCTCAACAGATAATCTAAAAGAACTAGTTAAGGACAACGAGAAACAAGAATTCTTTTTAAAACCGCTGGTAGATTCTCCCTTAAAAACTATAGAGGAAGTAGAAGCAATAAAAAAACATCTTTTTAATGATTTGCCCTTTTACGAAAACCTGCTTTTTAACAAAGAAAGTGGTTCTGTTAGAATGGTTGTCTATATGGATAAAGACATTATTAACGAACCAGTAAGGAATGAGTTTATTTTAAATGATTTAGAAAGTCTGGTTGAAGATTTTGAACAAGAAACTGGTTTAGATGTTCGGGTTTCTGGAATGCCCTACATAAAAACATGGAATAATAAAATTATTACTAGTGAGATTGGCAAATTCATTTTAGCAGCTTTATTAGTAACCTCAATAATCTTTTTCTTTTTCTTTAGAAGTTTTAGGGCCACATTAATTTCAATGTGCGTAGTTATTATTGGTGTTATGTGGGCCTTTGGGATATTAGGATTACTCAAATATGAAATAACAATCTTAACTGCTCTAATTCCACCACTAATTATTGTAATTGGTATTCCCAATTGTATTTTCTTAATTAACAAATACCAACAAGAGGTTAAAAAACATGGTAACCAAGCCTTATCCTTACAACGAGTAATTTCTAAAGTTGGCAATGCCACCTTAATGACTAATTGCACTACTGCCCTTGGGTTTGCTACTTTTATCATTTTAGATAGTGATTTACTTAAAGAATTTGGCATAGTAGCTTCTATTAATATTCTAAGCATTTTCTTGCTATCACTTTTAATTATACCAATTGCATATAGTTTTATGTCTATACCAAAAGACAAACATTTAAAACACTTAAAAAAGAAATGGATTGATCGTTTTGTAAGTTGGATGGAACATGTAGTTCGTAATCACAGAATAGCAGTTTATATTACCTCAGTATTAATTTTGGTAACCAGCATTATTGGTATTTACATGATTCAGATTACTGGAAGCCGGATTGAAGATTTACCTAAAGATGCCAAATTCTTTAAAGATATTCGATTTTTTGAAGAAGAGTTTGACGGGATTATGCCTGTTGAAGTTGTAGTAGACACAAAACAAAAAAATGGAATTTTAAAGCCAGCTACGCTCCGTAGAATGGACAAATTAGCCTTAGAAATTGATGAAACACCTGAGCTATCGAAATCTGTCTCGATAGTCAATTTAGTAAAGTATTCTAAGCAAGCATTCTATAATGGTATTCCAAAATACTATCAACTACCCACATCACAAGAGAATACTTTTATTATGGATGTGGCGAGAAAATCCTCAGAAAATAGTAATCTTCTGGAAAGTTTTGCAGATAGTACAGGTCAAATTGCTCGAATGACAACTTTCATGCGTGATGTAAAAATTACTCGGATGGAAGAAATTGAACAAGATCTAAAGGAATCTATTAATAAAATTTTTCCGTCAGAACGTTATAACGTTTACATGACAGGTAAAGCCTTATTATTTTTAAAAGGTACAAAATATCTTACCAAAAACCTTCTACTATCGTTGGCATTTGCTATTGGATTAATTTCCTTATTTATGGCTTATCTTTTTAGGTCTTTTAGAATGATTATTATTTCTTTAGTTCCTAATTTATTACCATTGGTAATCACAGCTGGTCTAATGGGCTTCTTGGGTATTCCCATAAAACCTTCAACTATTTTAGTATTTAGTATTGCTTTTGGTATTTCGGTAGACGATACTATTCACTTTTTAGCCAAATACCGCCAAGAATTAATAGCTAATCAATGGCAGATTAAAAAATCGGTTTACAATGCGCTACGCGAAACCGGAGTAAGTATGTTCTATACTTCAATTGTGCTCTTTTTTGGTTTCTCTGTGTTTATTGTTTCTAGTTTTGGAGGAACAAAAGCACTAGGAGGCTTAGTATCAGCAACTTTGCTGTTTGCTATGTTATCTAATTTAATCTTGTTACCATCGCTTTTACTTTCATTGGAAAAGAGTATAGCCAACAAGAAAGTATTTAAACAACCGCAAATTAATATTTTACCAAAAGAAGACCAGAAGCCTAAAGGTAAATAGCAGATTTACACTTCACTTTCTTTGGGCAAAAACCTATCTTTGAATCCTAATTTATACGCTTAAAAATGAAACTCCTTTCTGTAAAAGAATTGCTTGCTACACAACCTACTTCTCAACAAGTAGAAATTAATGGATGGGTAAAAACCTTTAGAAGTAATCGTTTTATTGCATTGAACGACGGCTCTACTATTAATAACATCCAATGTGTTATTGATTTTGAAAACTTTGATGAAGAATTGATAAAAGGTATTTCAACTGGTGCTGCGATTAAAGTAGTTGGAGAATTAGTGGAAAGCCAAGGCAGAGGACAAAACGTAGAAATACAGGTTTCTAAATTAGAAATTCATGGTGGTGCAGATGCTGATACTTATCCTATTCAACCTAAAAAACATTCTCTTGAATTTTTACGCGAAAAGGCACATTTAAGAGTTAGAACCAATACTTTTTCTGCGGTTATGCGTGTACGTTCTGCACTTTCTTATGCAGTACACACCTATTTTCAAAAGAATGGGTTCTACTATTTTCACGCACCTATAGTTACAGGTTCGGATGCTGAAGGAGCGGGAGAAATGTTTAGAGTAACAACCCTAGATCCTAAAAACCCACCATTAGATGATGCTGGTGCTATAAATTACAAAGAAGATTTCTTTGGCAAGGAAACTAATTTAACCGTTTCTGGGCAACTAGAAGCTGAAGCATATGCAATGGGTCTTGGGAAGGTCTATACTTTTGGCCCAACTTTTAGAGCTGAAAACTCAAATACTTCTCGTCACCTAGCGGAATTCTGGATGATAGAACCCGAAATGGCTTTCTATGATTTGGATATGAACATGGATTTGGCAGAGGATTTCATTAAATGGGTCATCAACTATATTTTAGAAAATTGTGAGGACGATTTAAAATTCTTAGAGCAACGTTTATTAGATGAGGAAAAGTCTAAGCCACAGAATGAGCGAAGTGAAATGCCTTTAATAGAAAAGTTGAAATTTGTTGTAGACAACAATTTTAAACGAGTTTCCTATACTGAAGCTATTGAGATTCTAAGAAACTCTAAACCAAATAAAAAGAAAAAATTCGACTATATAATTGAAGAATGGGGTGCAGATTTACAAAGCGAACACGAACGTTTCTTGGTAGAAAAACACTTTAAGTGCCCAGTAATATTATTTGATTATCCAGCTAAGATTAAAGCATTTTATATGCGACTTAATGAAGATGAAAAGACAGTTCGTGCAATGGATGTTCTTTTCCCTGGAATTGGAGAAATTGTAGGTGGTTCTCAACGTGAAGAACGATTAGAAGTACTTCAACAAAAAATGGCAGAATTAGATATTGACGAAGAAGAACTTTGGTGGTATCTTGACCTAAGAAAATTTGGAACTGCAAAACACAGCGGCTTTGGACTTGGTTTTGAACGTTTAGTTCAATTCTCAACAGGTATGGGAAATATTAGAGATGTAATACCTTTTCCAAGAACACCGCAGAACGCATCTTTTTAAATTGAATTCTTTAACTTTATAAGTAAGGAAAATTTAATATGCTCAAACAACATTTACAGTTTAAGCTTTCGCAAAAACTATCGCCTCAACAAATTCAGTTAATGAAGTTGATTCAATTGCCTACACAGGCTTTTGAACAACGTTTAAAACAAGAATTAGAGGAGAACCCTGCACTAGAAAGTGGTAAAGCTGAAAATGAAAATCTAGAAGATAATTATGATGATGCATTTGATGATACTAACGACAGTGAATCAATAAATGCAGAAGACATTAATATAGATGATTATTTAAGTGATGATGAAATCCCTGAATATCGCACCCAGACTAGTAACTATAGTGCAGATGATGACGAAAAGAGCATTCCTTATGCTGCAGGCACTTCATTTAACCAATATTTAATTAGTCAACTAAATACCGTTTACTTATCTGACGATGAATGGGCAATTGCAGAATTTCTTGTAGGCAGTGTGGATGAAAGTGGTTATATAAGAAGGCCACTTACAGATATTATGGATGATTTGGCGTTTACCCAAAATATCTATACAGATGAAAATACCATCGAAAAGGTTTTAAAAACAGTACAAGCCTTAGACCCGCCAGGTGTTGCAGCAAGAACTTTAGAAGAATGTTTGCTAATTCAGTTAAAAAGAAAAGAACCTACTCCTGCAGTTGAATTGGCTACAACCATTTTGGAAAGGTCTTTTGAACAGTTTACCAAAAAGCATTACAAAAAGCTCATTGCAAAATATGATATTAGTGAAGAGCAGCTAAAAGAAGCCATTGGTGAGGTAGAAAAGTTAAATCCAAAACCAGGTGGTTCTTACGCTGGGAATAATAGAATGATAGAACATGTAGTTCCAGATTTTTCAATAAAAATCATAGATGGGGAACTAGAACTTACTTTAAATGGCCGTAATGCTCCCGAGTTGCATGTTTCTAAAGATTATAGCAATATGCTAAAAGGCTATAAAGATGCTAAGGAAAAGTCTAAATCTCAAAAGGATACCGTAATCTTCATTAAGCAGAAATTAGATGCTGCTAAATGGTTTATAGATGCTATCAAACAGCGCCAACAGACATTATTCGTTACAATGAATACCATTATGGAATATCAAAGAGAATATTTTATAACTGGTGATGAGCGTAAGTTAAGACCAATGATTTTAAAAGATATTGCTGATAAAATTCATATGGATGTCTCAACGGTATCAAGAGTTGCTAATAGCAAATATGTTGATACACCTTACGGTACCAAATTGATTAAAGAGTTTTTCTCAGAATCGATGAAGAATGAACAAGGTGAAGACGTTTCCACAAAAGAAATAAAGAAAATACTAGAAACTGTTATTAGGGATGAGGAGAAAAAGAAACCTTTAACAGACGACAAATTAGCAAAAATTCTTAAAGAAAAAGGCTATCCAATTGCAAGAAGAACAGTAGCCAAATATCGTGAGCAGCTAGGAATACCTGTTGCAAGGCTCAGAAAACAGATTTAATGCGATTTTTTCTCCGAATAATCTCTTACGTTTTTCATCCACTTTTTATTCCAATAGGAGGCACATTAGCGTATTTTGCAGTAGCACCATATAGCTCATTAGAGCAACAAAGTGGTAATATTCTACCTATTTTCATTTTAACTGTAATCATTCCAATAATTTTCTTTCTTATTCTAAAGAATTTAAAGCTAATTACTACAATTTTTGCTCCTTCTATTCAAGAGCGTAAATACCCATTGTTTATAAGTATTGGCTTGTATTTAATGATTTTATATAAAGTGATTCCCCAGAATTACATTAGTGAACTTTACTTTTTCTTTGTAGGCTTACTCACTGCCTCAATCGCTATTTTATTGCTACTTTTCTTAAAGTTTAAAGCCAGTATTCATTTACTTGGTATGGGGAGTCTACTATTCTTCTTTATAGGTTTAAGTATTCATTTTGAAATTAATATTACGTTAGCTATTGGCACAATTACACTTTTAAGTGGTCTTGTAGCTACATCTAGATTATATCTAAAAGCACATACAATTCCAGAGCTACTTATAGGGTTTATTATTGGGGCATGCTCCCAGCTATTCCTTTTTAAGTTTTGGTTATAGAATGTAAAATATTACACCTACTCTAAGGGGGCGTATTTCTATCATATCACCAATTAAAGAAGCGCTGTTTTCAAGTAATGGGTTTAAGCTATAATATAGGTGTACATTCCAAGTATTATAACCAAAATTTAAGGTTAGTCCATATTGCCATTGTGCAATATCAGTATTCTTAAAATTTGTGTTAGCAGCACGATTATCAGAAACAAATTTTGACCTTCTTGAAAATAAATATGCTGCTTTTACACCTCCATAAATACGCCAAAACTTATAATCTACAGTGTTAGATGTTCTCCATCTAAGTTCTAAAGGGAACTCAATCGCATGTGTTTCAAACTTAGTTCTATTTAGTTCATCTTCTTCTTCTGAAAGTCGATACGTAATCTCAGAATTCGTGTTTTCAGCAATAATATTACTATAATATGAATTGGTTCCGTAACCCATGCCAATACCAAAACCAAAATTTCGATTTATATTAATTGGAACATCTTTAATAAAACCTAATTGAAGTCCGTAAGACAAATTCCTTTGAATAACATCATTGTTCGGTTTATTCAACAATACATTATATGCCAAACCAACATAAAACTGGTCTTCTAAATACTTTGTATCGATAGACTCATAAATGGGGATACTATCTTGTGCGTTTATAAAACTTACCAAAGAAAGGCTACAAAAAACAAGTGCGAAGAAATTTTTATTCAACATACATGCAAAATAAAACAAAAACACTCCTGATGTATCATCTAGTGCATTTTAAACTAAATTTTGCTTTAATAGTTACTGTAGATTATTAAACGTATCACCCTCAAAGGTGGTGTAATTAATTTTTAAAGCATTTACTTCTCGTAATTGCTGTTTAATATCTGAAACTATGCCCATAGTCACTTTTTTATCAATTTTAAGTGAAACAATAGCTACACTACGAAGCTGTTCTGGCATTTCCGCAAGCTTAGACAATACATATGAACCAACTTCGTCAACTTTTGCAAAATTACCATTCAATTGAATTTTAGGTTTAGTGCCTACAATACTAGTATATTGTTTTACTGGTGGACCAACAATAATCTCTATAATCCTATCTTGTTTATCTAGTTTTTCAATTTCAGTTGCACTAGGCAATGTATTTTCAACAAGTAAGTTTTTATTCTTCATTACCGTAACTGTCATAAAAAAGAATAATAATATAAATACGATATCAGGTAATGAGGCCGTTGAAATTTGCGGAAGTTGCGCTTTACTTTTTTTGCTGTTACGTATCATTTTTAGATTTATTTAGTATTAATCTCTGCTTCAGATAATTTTAGAGGGTATAAGGCTCTTAGTAATTCTATTTTCTCCTTTATTTTAAGCTTATCACTGTATGATAACCCTACATTTGAGTAATCATCTAACAATCCAGTATAAGAAATTCCATACATCTTTAAACTTTCCCTATTTCTTAAATATGTATAAGCACCTACCAGCTCGTTTTGTACTGTTATGTAACTGCCGTAATTAGTTTCTCTTGCATTTGATAATGAGATGATTGCTTTCTTAGGATTATCAGAAGATTTTTTATTTCGCTCTCCTCTACAATAACTACAATGTTCTTCTCCTTCAAGAATTCCGCCGTTATCCAAAAAAGCTATTGCTTTCTCTCGGAGAAAGGAAATATCAGTTAAGGTATCCTCTACTAAAATTTCATTCTTAGCATTAAGGCTCACACGGAATAAATTCTTTTCCTTAATTTTAGAACCCTCCTCATCAGTAGGCAACATTCTATTAAGACCCTTATCTGTTTCTATTGTAGTTGTGACCAAGAAAAAGATGAGTAATAAAAATGCAATGTCTGCCATAGAACCTGCATTAACTTCTGGAATTTCTCTTTTTATAGCCATACTCAAGGGTTTATAATTGTATTAGTGTATCAAATTACTAAAGACAATAACCTATTATTTAGTGGGCTGGGAAAGTATAAATGAGTGAGTTGCTTCTTTGAGTGAGTGAAAAATCAAAAAAAACTAAATAGTAGTGTAAATAAAAACGCCTTGAATTAAAATTCAAGGCGTTTTAAATAAATTCAAGTTTAAATATTTATTGCAAGTTGTTAAATGCATCTCCTTCAAAAGTGGTATAA
>CAYTRI010000059.1:12449-14881 GCA_964440105.1 uncultured Flavobacteriaceae bacterium | reverse complement strand
TTTTTTCATTTTAGTAAGTGTTTAGTGTTTATTTATAGTTGTTCTTTAATCTTTAGTAATTCTGCTCGTATTTTTTGCAGTTTTTCTATAACCTCAAAATTAGAAATGGTTTTATGTTTTTCTTCCTTTAAATGGATTTTAGCACCTTCTAACGTAAAACCGCGCTCTTTTACGAGATGATAAATGAGTTGCAGGTTTTTAATGTCTTGTGGAGTAAACTTTCGATTACCTTTAGCATTCTTTTTAGGCTTAATTGCATCAAACTCTTTTTCCCAGAAACGTATTAAAGAAGTATTAACACCAAAAGCTTTGGCAACTTCGCCAATACCATAATATCTTTTTTCAGGAAGTTCTACGTGCATTTAATCGAGGGATTGGTTCTCTTGAGTTGCGTATTTAAGCATGTTTTCAAACTCTTTTGGAGATAAACTTCCATAGTAAAAGTTGATGGGATTAATACGTTCTTTATCTTTCCATACTTCATAATGAAGGTGAGGTGCCTCTGACCGTCCTGTGTTACCAACAAAACCTATTAAATCGCCACGCTTAACTTTTTGACCTTTGGTTACGTTGTACTTGCTCAAATGCGCATACAAGGTGATAAATCCATGCCCATGGTCTATACGTATGTGCTTTCCGTAACCAGAGGAGTTGTTGTCTGCTCTTATGATTTTTCCACTACCAGATGCATAAATCGGCGTACCTCTAGGTGCGGTAAAATCCATTCCTTTATGCATTTTTCTTGCTTTAGTAAAAGGATCTGTTCGCCATCCGTAACCTGATGCCATCCGTTTTAAATCTACGTTTCGGACAGGTTGAATGGCAGGAATAGCTTCTAAAAATTTTTCTTTTTCTTCTGCCAGGATAGCAATTTCATCCAAAGATTTGGATTGTATTACCATTTGCTTTTGGATAATATCTAAGCGTTGTGTAGCATCAGTAATAATTTTAGAATTATTAAACCCTTCTAAAGATTTGTAACGATTTACACCCCCGAAACCAGCTCTACGCTGTTCTTCTGGAATGGGATTGGCTTCAAAATAAAGGCGATAAATATTATTATCACGATCTTCTATGTTCCCCAAAACCTGCTCCATTTGCTCCATTTTCTTTCCTAGAATATCAAACTGAAGCTCATAATTTTCTACTTCTCTAGCTAAAGAAAGTTCGCGTGGCGTATTTAAAATATCGGTATTTAAAAGAATAATTAAACCTATCAATCCAAAAAGGGCTGATCCTAAAAGAAAGAAGAATAAATTACGATACCTCTTAGATTTTTTAGGTTCAATCTTTCTATAAGAAAGTGTATCTGGATCGTAATAGTATTTTACTTTAGACATGAATTAAATTATCATATTTTTGGTCATTCGTTTTAAGGTAACAAACAAATATAAAAATTGTTTTGTTGAATCTGTTAAAATTATTTAAAGCTTAACTCACAAGATGACATCGCAAAAGGTTAGAGAACAGTTTTTAAACTTTTTTAAATCCAAAGAACACAAGATTGTTCCTTCGGCTCCTATGGTCATGAAAAATGACCCTACATTGCTATTTACCAATGCTGGGATGAATCAATTTAAAGAATTCTTTCTAGGGAATACGGTTTCTAAATCTAAAAGAATTACAGATACCCAAAAATGCCTTCGTGTAAGTGGTAAGCACAACGATTTAGAAGAAGTCGGTAAAGACACCTACCATCACACCATGTTTGAAATGCTAGGCAACTGGAGTTTTGGCGATTATTTTAAAAAGGAAGCTATCCATTGGGCATGGGAACTTTTAACTGAAGTATATAAAATAGATAAGGACAGCCTATACGTTTCTGTTTTTGAGGGTAGCACTGATGCAGATAAACTAGAAATGGATCAGGAAGCTTTTGACCTTTGGAATGCTATTGTACCCAAAGACCGAATTATAATGGGTAATAAAAAGGACAATTTCTGGGAAATGGGAGAACAAGGCCCTTGCGGTCCTTGTTCCGAGATTCATGTAGATATTCGTTCAGCTGAAGAGAAAGCTAAAGTACCTGGTGCTTCTTTGGTAAATCAAGACCACCCATTGGTAGTAGAAATTTGGAACTTGGTTTTTATGCAATACAACCGTAAAGCTAACGGTGAGCTTGAAAGTCTGCCAGAAAAACATGTAGACACGGGCATGGGTTTTGAGCGTTTGTGCATGGTGTTGCAAGGGGTGCAATCTAATTATGAGACAGATGTCTTTACCCCGCTCATTAGGGAAATAGAAACCATAACTAATCATAAGTACGGAAAAGACGAACAAACTGATATTGCTATTCGAGTTATAGCTGATCATATTCGTGCTGTAGCATTTTCAATAGCAGATGGGCAATTACCAAGTAATACTGGCGCTGGCTATGTAATCCGAAGAATTTTAAGAAGAGCCATACGTTATGGGTTTACTTTTTTAGATAC
>CAYTRI010000059.1:0-12349 GCA_964440105.1 uncultured Flavobacteriaceae bacterium | reverse complement strand
TAATCCGAAGAATTTTAAGAAGAGCCATACGTTATGGGTTTACTTTTTTAGATACCAAGAAACCATTTATTTATAGGTTGGTAAAAGTACTGGGCGAGACAATGGGTAAAGCCTTTCCAGAATTGAAAGAGCAATACCAATTAATTGAAAATGTAGTAAAAGAAGAAGAAAATTCTTTTTTAAGCACACTAGAGCAAGGTCTTATTTTATTGGATTCAGTCATTAAATCATCAAAAGACAAAACAATTGATGGTCAGAAAGCTTTTGAACTATATGACACGTTTGGCTTTCCTATCGATTTAACGGCTTTAATTCTAGAAGAAAAAGGATACAGATTAGATGTAAAGGGTTTTGAAAAAGCGTTACAGGCCCAAAAAGACCGTTCCAGAGCTGCTTCTGAAACTTCAAAAGAAGATTGGACAGTACTTTTAGATGATTCTGAACAAGAATTCATTGGGTATGATAGTTTAGAAGCTCAAGTAAAATTGGTTAAGCATAGAAAAGTTTCTAGTAAAAAGGATGGGGATCAATATCAAATGGTATTTAACCTTACGCCGTTTTATGCTGAAGGCGGCGGACAAGTTGGAGATAAAGGCTATTTGGAAGCTTCTAATGGTGATGTCACTTACATTATCGACACAAAACGCGAGAATAATGAGATAGTTCATTTTGCTGAGAATCTTCCAAAAGGTATTTCAGGTAATTTTAAAGCAGTTGTTGACGAAAAGCAACGACGCAGAACAGAAAGCAATCATACTGCTACGCATTTGCTGCATCAGGCATTACGAGAAATATTGGGAGATCATGTGGAGCAAAAAGGTTCTGCTGTCCATTCAAAATATTTGCGTTTCGACTTTTCTCATTTTTCTAAAGTAACAACAAAAGAACTTAGAGAAGTTGAGAATTTTGTAAATGCACGTATTGAAGGACAACTTCCTTTTGAAGAAAACAGAAACGTGCCTATCAAAGAGGCTATGGAGCAAGGTGCAATGGCTTTATTTGGAGAAAAATATGGAGACGCTGTGCGTACCGTTCGCTTTGGTCAATCCATAGAATTGTGTGGAGGAACACACGTAAAGAACACAGGAGATATTTGGCATTTTAAAATAACTTCAGAAGGTGCGGTAGCAGCCGGAATACGAAGGATAGAGGCGATTACATCTGATGCTGTTAAAGATTTTTACTTTAAAAGCAATAGGTCTCTTTATGAGGTTAAAGACTTGCTTAACAATTCACAAGATCCAGTAAAAGCGGTTGCTGCATTGCAAGAAGAAAATGCACAATTAAAAAAGCAAGTAGAAGGCTTATTAAAAGACAAGGCTAAAGGTTTAAAGACAGAATTGCTTGGTGAGCTTACAGATTTAAATGATGTTAAATTCTTAGCTAAAAAAATTGATTTAGATGCTGCTGGTATTAAAGACCTTTCATTTGAAATGGGTCAAAATAAAGACAATCTATTTTTGCTTTTGGCTTCGGAAAAAGGTGGCAAAGCTATTCTTTCTTGTTATATCTCCAAAGAACTCGCTTTTGAACGTAACTTAAATGCAGGTACTATTGTTCGTGAATTAGGAAAATATATCCAAGGTGGAGGAGGTGGTCAGCCATTCTTTGCAACTGCGGGAGGCAAAAACCCGGCTGGAATACCAGAGGCATTAGAGAAGGTGAAAGATTATTTAAAATAACCATAACTGCCCTGAATAGTTTAGATATACCTAATATGTTTAGTTCTTAAACTTTGTTTAGTTTGATTTCCTTACTTTTATTTATAAGCATATAGTTAAAATTATGAAATTTTCTAAATCAATTACCAAATTTGCGTTACTACTAATATCAAGTTTCCTTTTTTTAAATTGTTCTTCTGATGATGATAATGACGATAGCTTTAATAGTTCAGATGGTTTTATAATCGCAAATGTTGAGGGTAGCTCTTTCGAAGCTCTATCTGATAACAGTTCAGATTTGGTAGTGGCAAGTAAAATTGAACAAAGAGATCAAACGGTTTTATTGATTCAGGGAGTTAACAATCGAATAAAATCTATTGTTCTTAGTGTTGTGGAGTATGAAGGTTCTGGCACATATAGTTTTTCTATTGATGGTCCACCAAATGGTACAATTGCACAGTATACGAATGAAGAAAGGGCTTGGAGTACAGCTAATGAGAATGGGGGTTCCGGTACTATATTAGTTACAACAGATAATGATGATGAAATTTCTGGGAGTTTTGAGTTCGTTGGCATAGAGGTAGGTAATGAATCTACCAGGACTGTAACCAATGGTAGTTTCAGGGTTAAGTTTAGTAATCAATAAGGAACATGAAAAAAGTTTTAGTTGGTGCTGTAATTGCTTTAGCTTCAGTTTTAATTTATAAATCATGTACAGATTCTAATTCTAACAAGAAATTACTTAAAGAAAATTCCATGCTCATTGAGCAGCAAATAAAGAATGTTTCAAAGTTAGTTGTAACTGAAGGACATTTTGCTGAAGTATATAATTATGCTGATTCTAAAGAATTATTTGGACCGCTAATTACTGCCGATAAAAAAGCTTTAGTGGTTGTAAATGCAGCTATTACTATCGCTTATGATTTAAGTAAAATTGAATTTGAAATAGTAGAAGCGGATAAAACACTCTTTATTAAAAACCTTCCTGACCCAGAAGTAGAAATCAACCCAGATTTCGAGTATTATGATGTAACTGCCGATTATCTAAATCAGTTTGAAGCTGCTGATTACAATACCATTAAAAGAAATGTAAATGCCTCTTTGTTAAAAAAGGTAAATGCTTCTTCTCTAAAATCCAATGCTCAAAATAGACTTTTAAGTGAGTTGTCAAAGTTTTTGGTATTAACTAATTCTATGGGCTGGACATTGGTTCATAACGAAACTCCTGTAAAAGACTTAACTGCTTTTGATAAGATTCTGATTGACTAATGAGATTCCATCATCAATTAAGTGACCAACTTTAGGGTTTTCAAGTTTTACTGTTTCCAAATGTTTTAGAATACTTGTAGCAAAATCGGTATCATTCCCAATTTTGGCTAACTCATAAAGCTCCACAGAAAGCAACCAATCTTCAGGATAATTCTCCTTTAGTTCTTTAAAAACCTTGTTTCTAGAAGTGGTAGTGTTTGTACCCTCTCTAAACTCTCTTATTTGCTTGTAGTATTCTTGCAATTGTATTCTATCTTGACTGGTTTTAGATTTATCTTTTTCTCCAGAAGTTAATTCGTGAGAGACTAAATCAAAACTATTTAAATCAGCTGGGCCATTAAATGCTGAAACTATTTTCTCGCCCACCGCCATATGGTATAAGCCCCATTCTGGTAAAAATAAAATAGCGTCATCATGAGTTACTTTACAATCTTTAAAGGTGATTAAAATGATTTCTCCACGTAAATTTCGTGTTCCGGTCACAATTTCACCACTTACAATAACGCCGCCTTCAAACTCTAATGTAATACGTTCGCCTTCATAAATCTTATAGGCTTTTAAGTCGCGTGGCCCCATGTCTTCTATAGGAAGATTAATACCCTTTAATTTTCCAATAGGGCACCCAAAGCCTTCGGGATGGTGTTTTATACTATGTCCAACAAGTTCTTTTTCGCGATAAGAAAGTGCTGTATTTCCTTTAGTTCGTAAATAAACGGGTTTTCCATCATGTTCTATAAGGGTGTCAAAAACACCTGATATTTGAATCCCTGTGCTCAGTTCTGCTGTGCCCAATGCATTTGAGTGAACTAATTTTTTTAACCCCTTTAATCCACCCGTGCGTAATGCCATGGTGTTTGCAAAATCTTCCAGTACTTGATTTAAAAATGCAAAATCTGGAGTTACAAAAAGCTGTGGCTGTGGTTTGGTAATATCAAACTCTTTATAAGTAGCTTCGATAGAATAAGGTAGCTTTTTTACATCATCCGTCATACACCAGGCACTTTCTCCAATACTGGAAAGTAATCCTGCTCCGTAAATTTTTGGCTTGTCTATAGTGCCAATAAGACCATATTCTACTGTCCACCAATGTAAGTTTCGTATGAGCGCCATTTCGCTTGGAGTACCCATATTCTCCTGTAAATATTCAATATGCTTTTCTGCTTTTTCAACTTCATCTTCAGGAGTTCCTTCAGCTTCTTTTATGATGGATAAATGCCTTACAGCTTCATAAAGTTCATAGTCTTTAGCGCTTGATATGGCTTTACAGCCAATTTCTCCAAAGCGACGCAAATACTCTGCATATTCTGGGTTGGCGATAATTGGAGCATGGCCGGCACCTTCATGTATAATGTCTGGTGCTGGGGTATATTCAATATTTTCTAACTGTCGAATATCTGAAGCAATTACAAGTACATTATATGCTTGAAATTCCATAAAAGCAGAAGGAGGAATAAAACCGTCAACTGCTACTGCAGCCCACCCTATTTCTTTAAGAATACGGTTCATACCGTACATGTTGGGAATATAGTCTATAGAAATGCCTGTTTTTTGCAACCCTTCTGTATAAGATTTATGAGCAACCTTGCTTAAGTAATCAACATTTTTACGCATTACATAGCGCCAAACTGCTTGGTCTATTGCCGAATAATCCTCATAGTTTTGTGGCTTAATATATTGCCTTAGGTGTTTAGGAAGTTTATCTAGGATAGGGTTGCTTTCGTATGTAGTTTCCATAGTATTATTGTCTTGTAATGTCTAATAGTTCTCCTTCAGCATCATAAAATTCTTTGAAAGTGAAAGCATTTTGCGATGCACCTTTCTTTTTATAAGCGTTCAGTCTTTCTTTTGCCATTTCTAAAGTGGGTAAACTTCCTTCTGGCATCCACCACATTACAAATTGTGAAGTGCCACCTAAGTCAAACCATTTCTTTTTATTCCTTAAAAAGTAACTGTGAACGCTTCCGTAAACAAAATCTTTAAAAGACTCCACATCTTCCCAAAGACTAATATTAACTGCCATCATTTCATCATTAAAAGGGGATTCAATGTAAGATGCCGAACGCCCCTCCTCATCTTTAAGTCGCCAAACAAAGCCTTTGCTTTCTTCAGCAAAACGATTAACCGGTTCTAAAAAAGCGACAAACTCCTTCATTACAGGACTATCCAACGGAGCTTTGAATCGTGCAATATTTGCTTGTGCTAAATAATGTTTCATATAAACAGAGTTCTAATAAATATATGAATAAAAGTCTATTTAAATATATATAGAATAATATATAGAGATATTTCCTTTATTTTAGTATTTTATTAGGAATTAGTGTAATTATCGAATATACTTAATTGTTAAATTCAGGAAAAAGTATGGAGAACAAACTTGATTCAACAGATAGGGAAATCCTTAGAATTTTAGAAAAAGATGCAAAAACGGTGGCGAAGTCAATTGCAGAAGAACTAAACTTGACCAAAACGCCTGTTTATGAACGGATAAAAAGATTAGAGAACGAGGGTTACATAAAAAACTATACTGCAATATTAAATAAAGAAAAAATAGAGCAAAGTATAACAGTATTCAGCTTTGTTTCTTTAGAAGCACAGAAAGGAAATTTAATGGATAATTTTTTGGAAAAGGTGAATGAGTTTGATGAGGTAACGGAATGTTTTGTTGTTGGAGGGGAATTTGATTTTTTACTTAAAGTAGTGGTAAAAGATTTGGATGCCTATTACGATTTTGCAAAGATGAAGATTGCTTCACTATCTAATATAGGAGCTGTTAAAAGTGCTTTTGTTTTAAATGAGGTGAAGAATACAACAGCATTTCCGCTATTGTAAATAGAAAGATTCAGATGGAACGAAGTAGTTGTTTCACTATTATCACATAAACACTCAAACTTAGTTATGCAACTACTTCGCTATCTTCTGAATTGTAAATTTTAATTGGCAGCTATCGCTGGAGGATATGCTTCAAGAATTTGAGATACAAACTCTTTAATACGTTCCTCTTTCTTTTCGATATTGGTAGTATTGTTCAAGGTACCGATTCCACGACCTTGCCATACTAATTCTTTGTTTTTGGAGTCAATTAAGTCAATATAGAGTGATCCCTCTGTTCTTGTAGATACGTTTGGACCAAAACCGCCGCCCCAGCCAAAACCAGGACCCCATGCCCAAGGACCTCCCCAGCCCCAGCCGCCCCAACCAAAGCCGCCCCAACCCCAACCAAAGTTGTTGTTGTAAACGTCTACTTGTTCACGTTCTTTTGTAAATATGCTTACTAGAATATCTGGGCTTTGAGATTTGGTAAAACCACGAGAAGCCATTTCATTGTCAATGGCTCTTAAAATACGTTTTTTATCAAGATCAGAAATTTGAGCTTTATCAATCCCAGTTTTGTAAAACGCATAGGTCTTGTATTCTTTAAAGTTAGTTTCGCGGTCATAATCTGAAGCCACGCGAACAGAAACGCAGGAGCTTAAAAATAATACCACTAACAAAGGCAAGGCAAGAAATTTAATGTTTTTCATATCAATTTTTTTTTCAGTTAAACCAAAATCCACACTCTGTAAACCACAAAGACTATGCCGAAAATTGACATTTTATTACTGGGAATTCGTTTTTTGACTATAGCCGTATGGACAATGCCTACAACCACTCTCACAACAATATCCTCGTTTAAGATGATACTGTTTGGTAAAAACTTTATATCCTTCTGGAGACAGATAAAAATCACCCTCTTCAAGAGGGATTAGTTCTTTCATTTGTACAACTAAATAACACACTAAAGGTACATTTTTTGCTCTTAAATTATCTAATTAGCATTACGGCTATTAAGTTATCCACCGATGTTGTTAGTAATAACAACGAATATTCTTACAATTAAACGAATTGAACTAATATATTTGGATATCCCTCGTTTCAAAATGAACAAATGGTTTTAGTATTTAAACATTTTTTTCGAAGAAACTACGTAGGTCTAACACTCTGGCCTTTTATATTTGTTAAAGAAGGTGGTCTTAAAAAAGATGTGGTTTTAATTAATCACGAAAAGATTCACCTTAGGCAACAACTTGAGCTTTTTATACTTCCTTTTTATCTATGGTATGTTGCAGAGTGGCTTTTTAGAACTATATTATATTTAGATACCTATCGTGCTTATCAGAATATATCTTTTGAGCGAGAAGCTTATGCAAATGAAAAGGATTTAAGCTATACCCAACGCAGAAAACCTTACAGCTTTTTAAATTATATTTTTCGCCCCTAACTTTTGAATGTAGAAAATCAGAAAATTGATTTAGCATTATTAGATGAAAAGAAAATCACGCTTTTCGTAAAACGGGAAGATACCATTCATCCACTTATCTCTGGCAACAAATACCGTAAGCTTAAATACAACATAAAGGAAGCTAAAAAAGAAAATTTAGCTACACTGCTAACCTTTGGTGGGGCTTACTCTAATCATATTGCAGCTACTGCTTTTGCTGGTAAAAAAGAAGGTTTTAAAACCATTGGTGTAATTAGAGGGGAAGAACTTTCAACCAAATGGGAAAGTAATCCAACGCTCAAATTAGCAAAAGAACATGGAATGGAATTCCATTTTGTTTCTAGAGAAACATATCGAAATAAAAATGAGTTGGATTTTAGTAATGAGCTAAAGGAAAAGTTCGGAAATTTTTTCACTATTCCAGAAGGAGGGACAAATAATCTTGCGGTGAAAGGTTGCGAAGAGATTTTAACTGGGGATGATGCAAAATTTGATGTTATTTGCACTTGTGTTGGTACAGGAGGCACTTTGGCGGGTTTAAGCAATGCAGCTAAAGCTAATCAAAGAGTTTTAGGTTTTCCTGCGTTAAAGGGTGATTTTCTAAAGAACGATATTCGTAAATTTGCGAATAATGAGAATTGGAAATTGATTTCTGATTATCATTTTGGTGGTTACGCCAAGGTCAATGCCGAGTTAATAAGCTTTATTAATAATTTTAAAAAAGAAACTAAAATTCAATTAGACCCTATTTATACAGGAAAACTGTTTTATGGACTTCTGGATTTAATTTCTAAAAATTATTTTAAAAAAGGCACCAGAATACTAGCTATTCATACTGGTGGCTTGCAAGGAATCTCTGGCATGAATATGGTATTGAAAAAGAAAGATTTACCCTTATTAGAATGATAAAACGTTTCGGATATCTACTATTAGTTTTACTATTATTAGTAGGTTGTAAAGCAAAAAAGCGAACTACAACAAGTACAAAAGTTTCTACGGTAGAAAATAAGGCTGGGGTATATAAACCTAACACTGGAATTGAAGGGACTAAGTTTAATAAATCTGAATTGTTCCCATTGCCAGCTGACCCTGGTTACTTTAAAAAATTTCCTATTAATTCAACTAATGAATATATAGAAGAATTTGCCCAAATGGCACAATATGAAATGCGTGCTTTTGGTATACCTGCAAGTATCACGCTTGCGCAGGGAATTCTAGAAAGTGGTTCTGGTAAAGGACAATTAACACAAAAAACAAACAATCATTTTGGGATAAAATGCCATTCAGGTTGGCAAGGCGAGTATGATTTTCATGATGATGATGCTAAAGGAGAATGTTTTAGAAAATACAATCACCCCATGTTTTCATTCCGGGATCACAGTATTTTTCTTGCTTCACGTTCACGTTATCGCTTTTTGTTTAATTATCGCAGAGATGACTATAAAAAATGGGCATATGGTTTAAGAAAAGCCGGTTATGCAACGGATAAGCAATATCCTCAAAAGCTAATTGCTTTAATCGAGAGGTATAATTTAGATGCCTATGATGAAGAAGTAGTTCGTAATGGTTTAGAAGCTGTAAGGCAACCTAAAAAGTATAAGGTTTTTACTCATGTTATTGAAAAAGGTGATACGCTGTACGGACTTTCTAAAAAATATTCAATATCGGTAGACGAGATTAAGCAATTGAATAGTCTTAAAAGTAATAATCTAGCCATTGGGCAAGTGATTAACCTTAGAAAAGCAAAAAAGAAATAAAACTTAAAAATCCGTCAATTCGAGTGCTTCAATATTTAGTTGAAGCGTATCGAGAATAGGATTTTAAACAATAGCGTGGTTCTCGATACAAAATTCTTTTAGAATTTCACTCGAACTGACATACAAGACATAAACTTACATGCGATACCAAAGAAGCAGTGCCTTATTTACAGAAGCTAAAAAGTATATTCCAGGTGGAGTTAACTCCCCAGTTAGAGCATTTAAAGCAGTAGGTGGGGACCCTATTTTTATAAAAGAAGCGAAAGGGGCTTATCTCTATGATGAAGACGATAATCAATATATCGATTATATAGCTTCTTGGGGACCACTAATTTTAGGGCATGCGCACGAACCCGTTTTAGATGCTGTTATCGAAAAAGCAAAAAAAGGTACTTCTTTTGGTATTCCAACAGAGATAGAAACTGAACTTGCTAAACTTGCGGTAAGCATGGTGCCAAATATTGATAAAATCCGTTTTGTAAATTCTGGTACTGAGGCATGTATGAGTGCTGTTCGTTTAGCACGGGGATATACGGGTAAGGACAAAATCATAAAATTTGCAGGTTGTTATCATGGGCATTCAGATTCCTTTTTAATTCAGGCGGGTAGTGGAGCAGTTACTTTTGGTAGCCCTAATAGCCCAGGAGTAACAAAAGGTACAGCTAAGGATACTTTATTGGCTAATTATAACGACTTAGAAGGTGTAAAAGCTTTAGTTAAAGCTAATAAAGGTGAGATAGCCTGCATTATTATAGAGCCTGTTGCTGGAAATATGGGTTGTATTATTCCAACGGATGAGTTTATAAAAGGGCTTAGAAAACTTTGCACTCAAGAGGGTATTTTATTGCTTTTTGATGAGGTGATGACTGGTTTTAGATTAGGTAAAGGCGGAGCACAAGAAGCTTTGGGTATAGATGCCGATATTGTAATGTTTGGTAAAGTAATTGGTGGCGGACTCCCTGTTGGTGCTTTTGCTGCAAGAGCAGAAATTATGAGTCATTTGGCACCAGAAGGGCCTGTTTACCAAGCAGGAACTTTAAGTGGAAATCCATTGGCTATGAGTGCGGGATTAGCTATGTTGACCGAATTGAATACTAAGCCAGAAACTTTTACAAGCTTAGCCGATAAAACAGCATACTTGCATAAAGGTATTGCTGAGGTTTTGACTGAGAAAGGGGTTACTCACCAAATCAACAGATTTGGTAGTATGATTTCTGTTCATTTTTGTGATGAACCAGTTGTTGACTTTGCTTCTTCCGCTAAAGGTAATAATGACACCTTTAAAAAATACTTTCATGGTATGCTAAATCAAGGAGTTTATTTGCCACCATCAGCTTTTGAGAGTTACTTTTTAAATGATGCTATCAGCTATTCGGATTTAGATAAAACTATTGAAGCAGTTAGGAGGGTTTTTTAGGTTTCCAAATTTTCCATCCAAAGAACGCACAAGAAAAGATAAGAATTCCCAATGCTAGGTAATGAAACCAAAAAGGTTCTGCACCTTTAAAATCACCATTTACACGAGCAACATAAGTAATTATCATCACTATACTAACATAGTAAAAGTAAACTAACTGTACCCCTAGTTTTAGTTTATGTAACACTAATGGTGCAAGTACAATCATAAGGTAGGCCAAGGCGCCACCGGTAAGTTTTATGGGAACAATAGGGATATCATTTAGAACAATATTAGTTGCTAAAAACCCAAAATGGATTACATGTACCACTGCAAAAAGAACAAGCCAATTGCGTAGCGAGGTATTTTCTTTTATAGGCTTTGGATGCCCAAAGGCGAATAAATAGAATGCTACAAGAAAAACAAATAAAGACAACCTACCAGAATACCGTGCTGCATATCTAAAGGTTTCTTCAAGTGAGGGTTGCATAAGATAGCAAGTCAAGAAAATTACTATTTCAGCAACTACTCCAAATAATAAGAGACTTCTTAATGAAGATTTCATTTAATGGTTGGTTTAGGTAAAGCTAAAGATAGGAGATTGAAAGAAACCTATACGTTTTTTGTTTGCCTAGCTAAAGCAAATAAACCTAGAACCGGTCCAATAGCCAAAAGCATAAAAAACCAATTGCTAGAACTATTATTTTCAGCAATAGAGATAAGTTGAATGCTTACAATGGTAATGGCAAAGCCAATACAATTTACAATGGTTAACGCTGTGCCTTTTAACTCTGGAGCAGCACTCTGAGCAACAAGTGTAGAAAAAAGCGGAGAATCTGCAATAACTACCATGCCCCAAAAAAGTAAAAAGGCTACAAATACTATTTCAGAAGAAATCATAAAAAAAAGCGGTACTAATAAACAGCAACAAGCAGACAAACTTAAAGCAGTAGCAGCTGTTTTTTTAAGTCCAAACCTTTGGGAGGCATAACCGCCAAGTACACTGGCCAAACCTCCAACTGCAATTATACTGAATGAAAGTAATGGAATGTTGAAGGCTGTGCTATGCAAACTTTCATAAGTACTAAGCATTAAAGGGACAAACGCCCAAAAAGTGTACAACTCCCACATATGCCCAAAATAGCCAAAAGCGGCAGCTCTAAAATTTGAATTTTTAAAGATTTTGAAAAAGGCACTTAAATCTACTTGCTGACTTTGCTTTCTAAAAGGTCCGTTTGGCACCAATAGCATCATTAGTAATCCTCCAAAAAATGCTAGTAGTGAAGTGGTTAAAACAACAGATTCCCAAGAAAAGTATTCGGTTAATCCTTTTAATAAATGCGGAAAAGCAGTTCCTAGAACTAGCGCGCCAACTAAAAACCCCAAAGATTTCCCCAAACCTTTATCAAAATAATCAGCAGCTATTTTCATCCCTACCGGGTAAATACCTGCCAAGAAAAACCCAGTTAAAAACCGGAAGACAACCAAGGAGATTAAAGTATTCCCTTGCCAAAGCATGCCTAAATTAAAAATAGCACCTAAAATGGCACTTATAAAAAACACTTTTGATGGCGAAAAGCGATCTGTTATGATAAGAATAGCAAAAAGTAAGGTTCCTGTGATAAATCCGAATTGTACTGCTGAGGTCAAATTACCAAGCGCATTGGAGTTCAGATTAAAGTTGGCAATCAGTTCTTCTAAAACTCCATTACTTGCAAACCATAGCGAGGTACAACAAAACTGCGCAATAACTATTATTGGTAGAATGTATTTTGGTGGTTTCATTATGAGCTAGGAAAAGTACTAAAATCAATTAGATTTTCTTTTTTAAAGCCCAAGGCGGATTTAATCTGTTTTCACCCGCATAATAAAGAATCAGTTGGTTGCCATCTGGGTCTTTTAATCTGGCTTCTCGCCATAACCAAGACTTGTCATTAGGCAATTCATCAAATACGATGTTTTTTTCACGCAAACCGTTCACGCGTTTATCTAAATCATCACATTCAAA
>CAYTRI010000058.1:0-14974 GCA_964440105.1 uncultured Flavobacteriaceae bacterium | reverse complement strand
AAACTTGCCCAACGACTACATGAAAATTAGCCTCTAAACGGCCTCCATACATTCCGATAGGTTGTTTTACCTCTGATTGGCCATCTACTTTATATTCTTGTGGTAATACGTGAATAATCTCTTCTCCAGGGAGCATTACCAACTTATAAACTTGATTACATAACTTATCTAAATCCTCATCATTAATTACCTCTTCTGCATTAGGTCTTGTAATGTAATCGCTATGTTGTAAACTTCTAATATGCTGCCCCGCAATACCAACAACTACAGAACCAATTTTTAATCCCGAATTTACTTCTGCTTGTTCAACAGCTTGCTGAATCGAAGAAATTGTTTGCGTTATGTTATTTACGACACCACGATGAACACCTAAACTTTTAGACCTACCAGTTCCTAAAATTTCGATTTTACCGTATTCGTTTTCTTTTCCGATAATGGCCACAATTTTTGTTGTTCCAATATCTAACCCAACTGAATAATTACCCTGTTCCATAATTTATATTTTGGTGCAAACCACTTGGTTTTCAAATTCTAAACTAACTACTGCGTACTTGTTTAATGTTTTATCTTTTGCGGCTTTTACATAGAAGGCCATAAAATTTTTGAATTTTTCATCAAGATTTTCTATACCTCCCAAATTCACTACAAAATTTTCAACTCTTAATTTTAATTGATACTTTCCTTCATCTTCAACATGAATTCCAATTACATTTTTTCTAAGGAAATCATCTTCATTTACAAAATCCAAAATAACATAAGCATCCTCTAAGCTCTTCCCGGTAATTTTACCTGTTATGATAGGTACTCTTGCCGAGTGATGCCTTGATAATGGCATGCGTTTTCCCACATCATCCAAATAGAATTTAGAGATTCCCTCAACCCTTCCAATAGGTTTACGCTGAACAATTTTAGAAATAAGCTCCCCCTCAATTGAGAGATAGACTTGGGCATTTTTTACCATAGGGTTAGACTTAATAACCGTCTCTATGGTATTCAAAACTACTTGTTCTTTTGCCCTATTTTTTACGCTTCCATAATTTTGTATTAACAATTTATTAACCGAATCTTCAGTTAAGTATAAGTTGCTGTCACCCAAAAACTTAATGGAGATATCATCAATTTTTTTGCTCTTACTTCTGTAATCTGCAAAACCATACAGCCCACCTATTGCCAAAAGCAAACCTGTAATTTTTATATAATTCCAATTAACTCGCATAAGCCAATTCTTTTTTTAATCTAGAAACCTCAAGTCCAATATCACCTGCGCCCATTGTTACTAAAACGTCTGGTGAAGTATTATTTATCTCATCAATCAGAATTGATTTTTCTATTAATTTTTTATTTGGATTAGTAATTTTTTCAAGTAGCCATTTTGATGTTACTCCAGGGATTGGTTCTTCTCTCGCTGGGTAAATATCTAGCAATAAAACACTATCAAATTTTGATAAGCTAGAAGCAAAACCATCTATAAAATCTTGTGTTCTAGAGTACAAATGAGGTTGAAATACCACCGTAACTTTTTTATTAGGATGCATTTCAGAAACTGCCTGAAATACTGCATCTATTTCCGTTGGATGATGTGCATAGTCATCTATAAAAACAAAATCATTCTCCTTTATTTGATATGAGAATCTACGCTGTACTCCTTTAAAACTTGCCAATGCTTCAGCTAAGCGGCGTGGCTGGGGAACAGCCTGAGCCGCCATTGCAAAAGCTGCTAATCCATTAAGCAAATTATGCTTCCCCGGTTTATTAAAACGGACATTTTTCAATGTGCCATCCGGAGTTTTCAAATCAAATATGTAGGTGCCATGTTCAATTACAATGTTGGTGATGCAATAATCAGAAGCATCATCTAGGCCATAGGTAATGCCTTCCATAGGCAATCCACTACAGACCAATAGTTTTCCTTTAGGTTTTACTTTTTGGGCAAATTCTTTAAAGGATTTTTTTATTTCTTCATCAGACCCATAAATATCCAAGTGATCTGCATCCATTGAAGTAATACAAGCCACATCTGGTGAAAGTTGTAAAAATGAACGATCATACTCATCTGCTTCTACAACAGAAAATTCTGTTCCTTCTAAAAGAAAATTGCTATTAAAGTCCTCCGAGATTCCACCTAAGAATGCAATCAGTGGAGTTTGTGTTTCTTTTAATAAATGAGCAAGTATACTCGATGTAGTGGTTTTACCATGTGTCCCAGCTACAGCAAAACAAAACGTGTCTTTTGTTATGATGCCTAAAACTTCTGAACGCTTTTTTACTTGAAAACCTGCATTCTTATAAAACTGTAGTTCTTTGTGGGTACTTGGTACTGCAGGAGTATAAACTATGAGTGTATTTTCTATCGATTTATACTCTTCAGAAATCAGACTTATATTGTCTTCAAAATGTACTTCAATTCCTAAATTAACTAATTCATTGACTAAAGGAGTCTGTGTTTTATCGTAACCAGCAACATTCTTATCAATAAACTTGAAATAACGTGCCAAAGCAGACATACCTATGCCTCCAATACCAATAAAATACACGTTATGTATGTCTTTCAAATTCATTTTAATAGTTTCTCAATTTCATCTACTATAGCAGACGTTGCTTTTGGTAAAGCCAACTTCTTAATGTTCGCCGCCAAGTCTTGTTGCTGCTCCTTCGAATCAATAAGATTTTTAAAAACTGATTTAAAATCAGTATCCAAATTTTTTTCTCTAATTAATATTGCAGCATCTTCTTTTACCAAAGCTTCTGCATTTTTTGTTTGATGATCTTCTGCCACATTGGGTGATGGAATAAAAACAGTAGGTTTCCCAACCAAACATAATTCTGATACCGAACCCGCACCAGCTCTCGAAATAATAATATTCGCCGCGGTATATGCAAAATCCATTTTGTTTAAAAAAGCTTTCACTTTTACAGTTTCAGAATCGTATTTTTTATACTCCTCATAATATAGTTTTCCACATTGCCATAATATTTGAATTCCCAATTCTTTAAAGAAATTCAGTTCTTTTTCTACTAACTGATTTATACGTCTTGCCCCAAGACTTCCACCTAAAATCAAAACTGTTGGTTTGTCAGACTTCAAACCGAATAAGTCTAATGCCGCTTTCTTATCAACTTTAATATCAACTAAATCTGACCGAACAGGATTACCTGTTTTTGCAACTATGGTTCCTTTTGGAAAAAAACGCTCCATATCATCATAAGCAACACATATAACTTCAGCATTTTTAGCCAATAATTTGTTTGTAATGCCCGCAAATGAATTTTGTTCTTGTAACACACAAGGCACTTTTGCCTTAGCAGCCATTTTTAATAATGGGCCACTAGCAAAACCCCCAGTACCTATAGCTACATTAGGTTTAAACTGTTTTACTATTTTGCGTGCTCTTAACAAACTACTTATCAGTTTAATTGGAAACATTAAATTTTTCAATGTTAGTTTCCGTTGTAATCCACTTATCCAAAGTCCTTCTATCTGGTATCCAGCTTGAGGAACTTTTTCCATTTCCATTTTATCTTTTGCTCCAACAAACAAGAATTCTGCATCTTTAAATCTGCGTTTCAACTCATTTGCTATTGCAATGGCAGGATAAATATGTCCTCCAGTACCTCCTCCAGATAGTATGAACCGGAGAACTGGTCTCGTATTATTATCATTTGTTGCAAAATGTTCTTTTGCACCCATACTTTATTTTTTTCTTGCTCCTTAACGCTGCTAAGCAGCGCTAAAAAACTTTCATCTGGTCACAAAATCCTCTTTTTTCACTACAATGAAACAATCCAAGACCAGTTCTATAATTGCCCACTTAATACTTCTAAAGGGTTTGTATCATCAATTTCTGAGGATAGTATCTCCTCTTGTTTTTTATCGCTTGCACTTAATACTATACCTATTGCCAAACAGGTCATCCATATTGAGGTTCCTCCCATGCTTATTAATGGTAATGGTTGTCCTGTAGTAGGGAACAATTGCACTACTACCGCCATATTTATAAATGCTTGAAATACTATAGGAAGCCCAACTCCTATGACCAATAATTTTGCAAAAATAGTCTTGGCAGAATTAGCCACCACAACAATTCTAAATAGGAGTAACAGATAGAAAAACAATAATCCCAATCCTCCTATCAGCCCATATTCCTCTATAATTATTGCAAATATGAAGTCAGATTCACTTTGGGATAAGCTGTTCTTCATTACGCTCTTACCAGCGCCTTTTCCAAAAAGACCACCCTGGGCAACAGCCATTTTAGCATCATTGGCCTGCCGCGTAGCATCTGCGCTTGCATCTTCTGGGTTCCAAAAAGTTTCTATTCTCGTTTTCCATGTTCCTGCTCTATCTGGCAATGATTCTGTAGCATTAAACAATACAAACAAAAACATACCTGCTATCACAACTCCTGTTCCAGTTATTACAGATAGATATTTTAATGGATAGCCGCCTAAAAAACATAAGACTAAGGCCAGGACACCAACAATAGCTGCTGTAGAAAAATTTGCAGGTAGAATTAAACCTACCACCAAACAAACTGGTAACCACAAAGGCAAGATACTTTCTGTAAAGGTTATTTTAGTATCTCTTATTTTACTTAAATACCTAGCAATCCATATCATTAAACCCACTGTTGCAAGCGTTGAAGTTTGAAACTTAACACCGATAAAGGGTATTGGTATCCAACGATTTGCGCTAACTCCACCAATATTTGTTTCAACAGTTAATGTATATCCTAACAAAACAAGAATAATTGGCATGGCAATCAACACTAATCCTTTGAAATAATGAGTAGGTATACGATGTACCGCATAAATAATCATGAAACCTAAAAACAATAAAACTCCATGCTTTATTAAATGACTAATCGTTGTACCGCTATCTTTTACGTAGACTAAATTGGTGCTAGCACTATAAACCGGCAAAAATGAAAACAAAGCCAAAAGAGCAACGATTGCCCATATAGCTTTATCTCCTCTTAAGTTTCTCAGTTGCGCTAACATTATTCTCTATAATTTTTTTATTGCTGCTTTAAATTGATTACCTCTATCCTCATAATTCTCAAAAAGGTCAAAACTTGCACATGCTGGCGATAATAATACCGTATCTCCTCTGTCTGACATTTTATAAGCCACTTTTACTGCCTCTTCCATTGAAAAGGTTTCTACTAAAGGTTCCACAACATTCCCAAAAGTTTCAATTAGTTTTGAATTATCCATTCCCAAACAAATGATCCCCTTAACCTTTTCACGAACTAATGGCATCAACTCAGCATAATCATTTCCTTTATCAACTCCACCAACAATCCAAACAATAGGTTTTCTGATACCATCTAAAGCATAATATGTAGCATTAATATTCGTTGCTTTAGAATCATTCACATATTCTACGTGATTAATTTTTAAAACCTTTTCCAATCTGTGTGGAGCACCCTGAAAATTCTGTATACTTTGAAGAATAGTCTCTTTACGAACATTCACTAAAAGTGAAGCAAGGCCTGCCGCCATGGCGTTTTTTACATTATGTTGGCCTTCTAGGGTTAAAAAATCTGTGCTCATTTTCAAAGTTTTAGGTTCTATATTTATTCTAATTATATTTTTATCTAACCATGCCCCCCACTTCAGTTCTCGCTTAAGTGAAAAAGGGACTAATTTGGATTGAACTGGATTATCTTTTAACCAATTGACTATGACTTCATCATCCGCATCATAAATCAAATAATCGTTAGCATCTTGATTTCTAGTAATTCTGAATTTAGATGTTATGTAATTTTCAAACTTGTAATCATAACGGTCTAAATGATCAGGTGTAATATTGGTTATAATGGCAACTTTTGGTTTAAAATCTAATACTCCATCTAACTGAAAACTGCTTATTTCCAGCACATAATGACTAAAGTCATTTTCTGCTACCATTTTCGCATAGCTATCACCAATATTCCCTGCCATACCAACATGCAAACCACCTTCTTTTAGCAAATGATTGGTTAACATTGTAGTGGTAGTTTTTCCATTACTACCCGTTATTCCAATTATAGTTGCATCCGTATATTTTGATGCAAATTCTATTTCAGAAATAACAGAAATACCACTATCAACTAGTTTTTTAACCAAAGAAACCTTATCTGGTATTCCAGGGCTTTTCATAACCAAATCTGCATTTAAAATCTTAGCTTCAGTATGCTGATTTTCTTCCCATTCAATCTCAAAATGTTCAAGAACTTTTTTGTATTCTTCTTTTATTTCTCCTTTATCGGAAACAAAAACTTCATATCCTTTTTGTTTCCCTAATATGGCTGTTCCTACTCCACTTTCTCCCGCTCCTAGAACTACAAGCCGTTCCATCCTATCGTATTTTCAATGTGACAATACTTACAATAGCAAGCATAATCCCAATAATCCAAAAGCGAGTTACTATCTTACTTTCGTGATATAATTTCTTCTGATAATGATGGTGTAATGGCGCCATTAAAAATATTCTTTTGCCTTCGCCATACTTTTTCTTGGTATGCTTAAAATATCCTACCTGTAACATTACAGAAAGTGACTCTGCAAAGAAGATTCCGCATAACAATGGAATCAATAATTCTTTTCTCACAATAATAGCTATTACAGCAATTACACCACCTATTGTTAAACTACCAGTATCACCCATAAAAACTTGTGCTGGATAAGCATTGTACCATAAAAAACCAACTAACGCTCCAACAAATGCCGCTATAAAAACCAATAACTCACCTACTCTTGGGATATAGAAAATGTCCAGATAAGTTGAAAATTCGATGTTACCAGAAACTAATGTGAATATGCCTAAAGTGAGCACAATTATAGCCGAAGAACCAGCTGCAAGACCATCTATTCCATCTGTTAAATTAGCCCCGTTAGAAACTGCAGTAACTATTAAAATAACAACTGGAATAAATATTAACCAAGCATATTTTTCCAATCCTTCTCCTGCCCACGAAATAAAATCTGCATAGTCTAATTCATTCCCTTTAAAGAAAGGCACATTAGTTTTAGTAGATTTTTTTTCTTTACCAATAACCCGTTCCACCTTAAAATCTTGAGTTATCATGGTTCCATCCTTCTCTTTCATGGTAACCTCTGGGTGAAAATAAAGTGTAGCCCCAACGATTAAACCTAAAACAACTTGGCCTAAAACCTTAAACCGGCCTTTTAGGCCTTTTTTATCTTTCTTAAAGATTTTTATGTAGTCATCCACAAAGCCAATAATCCCCATCCAAACTATGGTAACTATTAGTAGGATAATGTAGATATTCATAATATCAGCAAACAAAAGAACAGGAATTAGGGTAGCCATAATTATGATTAACCCACCCATTGTAGGTGTACCAGCCTTTTCTTTTTGTCCGTCTAGACCCAAATCGCGAACACTTTCTCCAATTTGTTTTGCTTGTAGAAATAGTATAATACGCTTACCATAAATCATAGCAATCAACAGTGAAAAAAGCACAGCCATACCTGCTCTAAAAGTCTGGAACTGAAATAGTGAAGCCCCAGGCAATTGGTATTGTTGTTCTAAAAATTCAAAAAGGTAGTATAGCATTACTACATTATTTATTTAAACTGTTGAGCGCCGCTTTAACCTCCTTAAAGTCATCAAAGTCGATACGCTTTCCATTTGTTTCTTGATAATTTTCATGCCCTTTACCTGCAACGAGTATGATATCGTTGGCCGCAGCCAACTTACAAGCCGTTTTAATTGCTTGCTTTCTATTTTCAATGGCTAGAATCTTACTTACATTTTGCGGTTCTACGCCTGCTTCCATTTCTTCAATAATTACATCTGGTGATTCTGTTCTAGGGTTATCTGATGTAAAAATGGCTTGATTGCTCATTTCTGAAGCGATATGACCCATAACCGGACGCTTAGACTTATCACGGTCACCACCACACCCCACTACGGTGATGACGTTTTCATTTCCAGTCCTCAATGCATTGATAGTAATCAACACATTTTTTAGTGCATCCGGCGTATGGGCATAATCAACTATAGCCGTAATTTTCTCTTTCGATATAAAATATTGAAACCTTCCATCTACATTTTCTAGCTCACTGATTAATCTTAGAATTTCTAATTTTTCTAATCCTAAAATATCAGCAGTAGCGTAAATAGCTAAAAGATTGTACGCATTAAAGTCACCTATCAATTTTGACCAAAGCTCGTTATCATCAATCTTTAACAACTGGCCATTTAATTGATTCTCTAAAATCTGCCCTCTATAATCAGCAAAAGATTTTAAAGCATATGTATATTTTCTGGCTTTGGTATTCTGAAGCATTACCATGCCATTTTTATCATCAAAATTTGTTAACGCAAAAGCAGTTTTTGAAAGACCATCAAACAACTGTTTCTTAGTATCTCTGTACTCAGCAAATGTTTTATGGTAGTCTAAATGGTCATGAGATAAGTTTGTAAATATTGCCCCTTCAAAATGTAATCCTTCTGCTCTTTTTTGATGAATTCCATGAGAACTCACCTCCATAAAACAAAACTCTACACCTTCTTCACTCATTAAATGCAAATGCTTATTAATAGTCATTGCATCTGGAGTAGTGTGCGACGTGGTATATTTAGTTTCATCTACCATAATTTTAATGGTAGAAATTAGTCCAACTTTATAGCCTGCCTTTTTAAATAAGCTATACAATAAAGTACTTACCGTAGTTTTGCCGTTAGTACCCGTAACACCAACCAGTTTTAAGTTCTTTGAAGGGTTATCATAGAAATTGGAAGCCATTATAGCTAAAGCCTTATTACCATTGTCAACTTCTAAATAGGTTACTCCACTAACCAAAATTTCTGGAAGTGTTTCGCAAACAATAGCTTTTGCGCCTTGGTCAATTGCTTTTTGGATATACTTATGACCATCGGTAATTAATCCTTTTATAGCTACAAAGACATCATCCATCTCAACTTTTCTTGAGTCGAAATGAAGGTGATTCACCATAACATTAGTATTACCACTTACCGCAGTAAGACTAACTCCATATAGTATGTCTTTTAATAGCTTCATGACAATTGTAAGACTACTTTTTTAACCTCATTAATGTTTGTGCCTACAGCAACAGATTGCGTCTTAACTTTTCCATTTCCGTTTACCTCTACGCTAACTCCTAAATTTTCAAGAATTGCAACAGCATCCATTCCACACATTCCCTTTAAATTGGGAATTTTCTGATACTCTTTCTGAGCGTGAGCATAAAATTTTTCATAAGCTTCATCCAACTGACCATATTCGGATTTGGTTGGTAAAACTTCGTCTGCAATTGGCGAAATCGTATGAATTTTTTGAGCCATATCTTTAAAAACTGGCCCTGCAACATCAGCACCATAAATACCTACTTCTCTATCTGGTTCATGTATTATTACAATACAAGAATATTTAGGGTTGTCCGCAGGAAAATACCCAACAAACGAAGAGATGTATTGTAGTTTATCTGGGTCTTTAGCTACATAATTTTTTTGTGCAGTTCCAGTTTTTCCAGCCATTGAAAAATTCTTAGAATACAAACCGTTACCAGTACCAAAATCTTGCTCTACAACATCTTTTAATAATTGCTGTACTTTTTTAACGGTCTGCTTAGAACAAATTGAAGGGTTAATTACTTCCTTATTAAATCTTTTTAGCACTTTATTTCCTACCCTAGCTTCTTTAATAAATCGTGGACGAACTAACTCGCCTTCATTAGCAATCGCATTATAAAATGCTAAAGTTTGCATAGGTGTCATGGCAACCTCATAACCATGAGACATCCAAGCCAACGAAATTCCCGACCACCCTTTATCGCCGGGGTATCGTATTACCGGTTGACCCTCGCCAACTATAGGTAAATCTAGATTTTTATGTAAACCCATATTCATAAGGCGATTCACATACTTTTCTGGACGTTCCTTATAATTCTCATGAATCATTTTTGCAAATGCAGTATTTGATGATAATGCAAATGCCTTAGCCATAGAAATTTTGCCATAACCTCCCCATTTTGAGTCACGAACAGTACGGTCGTATATCTTCCATCTCCCTTTTTCAGTATCTACTACAGTATTTGTATCTATTACTTTATCCTCTAAAGCAGCTACCATAGACATTAACTTAAAAGTTGAACCTGGCTCATGCGATTCACCTACTGCATAGTTTAATCGCTCATAATATTTACCCTCTTTTGTTCTTCCTAAGTTTGAAATAGCTTTTACTGCTCCAGTTTTAGTTTCCATGACCACCACGCAACCATGATCCGCTTTGTAATACTCTAGTTGTTTTAGTAATGCATGATGGGCAATATCCTGAATATTAGTATTAATTGTAGTTACAATATCACGACCATCTTGTGGCTCCACAATATTGTCAAAGCCAACAGGTTTCCATTGGCTACCGGCACTTTTTTGCTTTAATCGCTTACCTTCATTACCTCTCAAAAAATCTTTTCCAAAAGCACCATCTAAACCAACTCTAGTAAAATGTCCTTCTTCATCAATTCTTTCATACCCAATGCTTCGTGCTGCCATTCCACCAAGTGGGTATTCCCTAACTACTCGATGGGACTCCATAAAACCTCCACGATTAGGACCATATCTAAATAGTGGAAACTTTCGCATTCTTGAGTAATCTAAATACTCAACATTCCTAGCAATTAGTTTGTAGCCATTTCTATTAGCCCTTGCTTTTCTGAGCATTTGACGATAATGCGACGATGGCTTATTAAATAGCACACCTAAAGAATCACATAAAGGCCCTATATTTTTTGTCCAATCCTTTTCCTTAACTGTATTTGCATCAAAACGTATTTCATATTTAGCCACTGAAGCAGCAAGGAGACTACCATCATCTGCATAAATATTACCTCGATTTGGCTGAATGGTAAACATTTTTTCGGTTTTAGCCATCGCCATATCTTTATAGGTCTGTCCTTTAACCATCTGTATGTCTACCAATTTTACCACTAAAGCAATCGCAAAGAGAAACAGACCACCTGCTATTAGGTAAAGTCTACTCATTATATTTTTCTCTTTTATTGCCACTTAGTTCTCTGTTTTGACGATTATTTTTTGAGGTGGATTGGTTGATGGTTTTAATCCTTTCATTACAACTTCATCTTTCAATGAAGATTCTAATTTTAATTGTTGGAGATCTCTACGATTTTTAACAAATTCACTCCGCAAGGCACGAACTTCTTCATTCAACTCAGAAATTTCATGTACTTTTTTATCAGCCCGATGGCTGCTCGATATCATCATTGCAGCCAAAAAAGAAGCAAAGAGAAGAAAAAGCCAATTTTTAGGTGCAGCATCTGCTCCAACCAAAAACTTTCCTTTTAATATGTCTAATAATCCTTTTTTCATTTTCCAATATTCTTATATACGCTCCGCAATTCGGAGTTTTGCACTTCTCGCTCTGTTATTTTCTGCAATCTCTTTTGCTGATGGAACTATTAATCCACCTACTTTTTTTAGGGGAACATCTATGTTTCCATAGAAATCTTTTTCCGCTTCACCTTCAAACCTACCATCTCTAATAAACCTTTTTACCAATCTATCTTCTAGTGAGTGATAACTCATTAAACTTAATCTCCCTCCTTCATCAAGCATCTCAGGCGTTTGCAACAAAAACTCCTTGAGCACTTCAATTTCTTGATTTACCTCAATCCGAACAGCTTGATAGATTTGCGCCAAAATTTTATTCTCTTTCATTTTTGGCAAAAACCGTTGCAAAACAGCTTTCAATTGACCTGTTGTCTTTATCGGAGTTTCTACTCTTGAATCAACAATAGTTTTAGAAATAGCACTTGCATTACGCAACTCGCCATATTCAAACAATACTTTTGTTAAGTTTTCTTGTGAGTAAGAATTAATTACTTCGTAAGCAGATAGTTTGTTGTTTTTACTCATCCGCATATCTAAATCAGCATTAAAACGAATTGAAAACCCGCGTTCTGCTTCATTAAATTGATGCGAAGACACCCCAAAATCTGCTAAGATTCCATCAACTTTTAGAATGCCATAGAACTTTAAAAACTGTCTGAGAAATCTAAAATTCTCATTAATTAAAGTGAATCTTTCATCTTCAATTGCGTTAGCTAACGCATCTTCGTCTTGATCAAAGGCAAACAATCTACCTTCTTTACCCAGTCTTTTTAATATTTCTTTAGAGTGTCCGCCTCCACCAAAAGTGACATCAACATAAACTCCATTTTCTTTAATGTTTAATCCATCAACTGATTCAATCAGCAATACAGGATTATGATACATCATCTTTTGCTTTAGGCTTTGGTTTAGGCAACATCACCTTACCTGCCAGTTCTTTTTTACGCTCTTTAGATGCCTTAACCGCCTCTTCATAAGTTTCTAAGTCCCAAATTTCAAGATGCTTTCTGATTGGGGCTATTTTTACATTCTTGCTTATACCTGCCATATTCATGACTTCTTTTGCAATAAGCAACCTTCCCGTTCCATCAACTTCTACCGGTCTTAACCCAGCAGTAAAAATTCTAATAAAGTCATCTACCTCTTCATCATACCTGCTTTTTTCATCCAACTCACCCATCACCTTTTCCCATTGGTTAGCAGGGTATAACTCTAAACATTCCTTGTAGTAAGACTTCTTAATGTAAAACCCATCTTTTAGAATTGGCTGCATTTGATTGCGCAACGAAATAGGAAGCATAATCCTCCCTTTTGCATCGGCTTTGCAATTGTATGTACCAAAGAAATAGATGTTCAAAACTGGTTCTGTTTACTTTAATAACTCAAATATAGAAATATTATTACCACATTTTACCACTAAAATGAAAATGTTAATAAATTATAAAGATTTTTTACATTTTTTACCACTAAAACAAATGATTTTGACACGATTTACCACCAGAATCATAAATTGAAGCTTTAGATGTGTTTAAAAATGGGTTTCTAGCTTTAGTTCTTGAGAAAACGTATTGTACCGAATTAACTATATTTGCCGTTCTTGACCGACTAACTTTGATGGAAGACGAAATAATTTCTGAGGGCAAATACAAATACATTGAGATTGGCGAGGGCACCCCTATTATAATCCTACATGGATTAATGGGAGGCTTAAGTAATTTTCATGGAGTTACAGACCACTTTCCTAAAAAAGGTTATAAGGTTTTAGTGCCAGAATTGCCTATTTATGAAATGCCCATGCTAAAGACAACAGTGAAAAATTTTGCCAAGTTTTTAGAAAGATTTATAGAGCACAAAGGCTTAAAAGATGTTATACTCCTTGGAAATTCTCTTGGAGGTCATATAGGTTTACTACACACCAAAATGTTTCCCGAAATGGTCAAAGCCTTGATAATTACTGGAAGTTCTGGTCTCTATGAAAGTGCAATGGGAGATGGTTACCCTAAAAGAGGTGATTATGAATTCATAAAAAAGAAAGCACAAGATGTTTTTTATGACCCAGAAGTTGCTACCAAAGAAATTGTTGACGAAGTTTTTGAAACAGTAAACGACCGAATGAAGTTGGTTAAAACTTTGGCAATTGCCAAAAGTGCTATTAGACATAATATGTCTAAAGATTTACCAACTATGCAAACTCCAACCTGTATTATCTGGGGTGAAAATGACAGTGTAACTCCACCTAATGTCGCTAAAGAGTTTCATGAGCTACTACCTGATTCTGACCTTTTCTGGATTGAAAAATGTGGTCACGCGCCAATGATGGAACATCCTGAAGAATTCAATACTATTTTAGACGCCTGGTTGACTAAGCGTAATTTCTAAAATCATGAAAATATCCTCGGCCGAATTTGTCATCAGCAATTCTGATGTGGCCAAATGCCCAAAAGAACCTTTGCCAGAATATGCCTTTATAGGGCGTTCTAATGTTGGTAAATCATCTTTAATTAATATGTTGGTAGACCGTAAAAGTTTAGCCAAAACTTCAGGTCGCCCCGGCAAAACTCAACTCATTAACCATTTTAAAATAAATAAAAATTGGTTTCTTGTAGACTTACCGGGTTATGGATACGCAAGAGTTTCTAAAAGGGATAAAAAAATATTTCAAAAATACATAACTGAATATTTTGAGCAGCGCAAACAACTTGTTTGTTCTTTTGTACTTGTAGATATTAGACACGAACCGCAACCTGTTGATTTGGAATTTATGGAATGGCTAGGCAGCAATGGTATTCCGTTTGCCATCATCTTCACTAAAGCAGACAAATTAAAGCCAGGCGCAATAAAAAAGTATGTTACTACCTACATTGAACAACTTTTAAAAACTGTATGGGAAGAAGCACCTCCATATTTTATAACCTCATCGGCGAATCGTTCTGGCAAAGAAGAGTTACTATCTTATATAGACGGTATTAATAAAGAATTTTTTGAGCAGAACAAATAGCTAAATTCTTTCGTTTAATAATCTAATTAAACCATGAGCAGTTTTTAATCCATTCAACTCTTCAGTTGAAACTAAAACTTCTAATCCTTTGTCACCTTCTGCAAGTACAATAGGAAATTCAAACTTATACCCAAACTTACTCGCGTACTTTTTAGCAAACTCATCTCTATGTAAAAAAATCATTTGGTGTTTACTATTTTGACGGAACTTTTTCCAAGTGCGGTTTTCTGTCACTATGCCATATGTAATCTCACATAACTTACAATCGTAAGTTGATGGACTAAAAACCTTTTGCATACTATCCAATACTGCATTACCTGCTCCTGAATTAGCATTGTAAACGAAAATTATTTTTTGAGCTGTTTTCTTTTTCATAGGATAAAAATACACCAGCTATAAATAAGAATCGACAAGAAACTAGTAATTTTCTAACGCTAAAAAAATTGAAATAATCAAAAAATGACAACAACCCCACGTAACTTTCTAAGAACCCTATCTATAATTCATCTTGCCATGGTCATTGGTCCACTTTTGACTGGGACTGTTTTTTACATGAACACTGAACTAAATACCAATGGCACTCAAAACGATATTTT
>CAYTRI010000057.1:0-15054 GCA_964440105.1 uncultured Flavobacteriaceae bacterium | reverse complement strand
CAAAAGAATAATTAACCTCATCATCTGCAATTTCTGGGGAATCAACAAAAATTAGTAATAATTTTTCTTCGTCTAACTCTATATCAAATGCTTGTCCATCCTCAAAAGTAATACGTGTATCATTTCCAGAATAAGTATACGTTCCATTTTCTCTAAAATACACCTGATTGCCATTATTTAAAACAGTTAATTCGTTAATTGTACTGCTAAAAGTAACTGTAGTCAAATTAAAATTTGGAGGGTCTGGAAATGCGCAAAAACAACTTACATTAGCAAGTGTCCACTCGCCAACTAAGGTACTATTGGGTGGTTCACTATCATCATTGCTTGTACAAGAAACAAAGGCAACTATTAACAATATAATTAGTGCTTTTTTCATCATTATAGTCTTACAATTAGATGTTCTGTATATAAAAGCGTTGCTTTTTATTTAAAAACCAGAATAAAATAGTTTCGCTTTCCTTTTTGTAGCAACACATATTTATTATTCACTAAATCATTTTTCTTTATTAAATAATCTTCCTTAACTTTTTCTTTGTTTACGGAAATTGAGTTCTGCTTTAACTCTCTTCTGGCTTCGCCATTAGAACTTAAGAAATTAGTTTTTGCAGCTAAAGCACCTATCATATCTAGGCCGGCATCTAATTCAGCTATTTCAACTTCCGCTTGCGGTACGCCATCAAAAACATCCAAAAAAGTTTTTTCATCCAATTGCTTTAAATCATCAGACGTTGATTTACCAAATAAGATGCTACTTGCTTTTACAGCATTATCTAAATCTTGTTGAGAATGTACCATTTGAGTAACTTCTTCAGCCAATTTTTTCTGCAAGCTTCGCAGGTGTGGCTCTTGTTGATGACTGGCAACTAACCTAGTTACTTCTTCTTTAGATAAAAAGGTGAAAATTTTAATATACTTCTCAGCATCTTCATCTGAAGTATTTAACCAGTATTGGTAAAATTTATAGGGGGAAGTGCGTTCCGCATCTAACCAAATGTTACCTCCTTCAGTTTTTCCAAACTTAGTGCCGTCTGCTTTTGTAATTAAAGGACATGTAAGGGCATACCCTTTTCCACCACCTATTCTGCGAATTAACTCCGTACCTGTAGTAATATTACCCCATTGGTCACTACCTCCCATTTGCAAGGTGCAGTTGTGGTTTCTATACAAGTGGAGAAAGTCATAGCCTTGCACCATTTGATAAGTAAACTCTGTAAAAGACATGCCTTCTTTTGCGTCTGAAGAAAGTCGCTTTTTTACAGAATCTTTAGACATCATATAGTTTACGGTAATATGTTTACCAACATCGCGAATGAAATCTAAAAAAGAAAAATCTTTCATCCAATCGTAATTATTGACTAAAACAGCCGCATTATCAGCATCACTATCAAAATCCAAGAAACGAGATAGCTGCCCTCTTATCGCTTCTTGGTTATGTCTTAAAGTCTTTTCATCTAACAAATTTCGCTCTGCCGACTTTCCCGAGGGATCCCCAATCATTCCTGTAGCTCCACCTACCAAAGCAACAGGTTTATGACCTGCCAACTGAAAATGGCATAACATCATAACTCCAACCATATGGCCTATATGCAATGAATCTGCCGTAGGATCTATACCCATGTAAGCGGCTTGCATACCCGTCATTAGGTGTTTATCCGTTCCTGGCATTACATCATGTACCATTCCACGCCACGTTAATTCTTCAACAAAATCTTTGGTCATTTTTTATTCTCTTTTGCTATAAATACAAATATAGAATCTTGAATGTTTATAACTAAAAGAATTCCTTGTAAATAGGTACTTTTGAATATGGTTTTAGTTACTGGAGGAACTGGTCTTGTTGGTGCACACTTACTTTTTAGTTTGGTAAAGACAGGATTAAAAGTAAAAGCAATCTACAGAAATGAAGGCCGAGTTCTTCTTACAAAAAAAATCTTTGGCTATTATTCTGAAGAATCTGAAGTCCTATTTAAAACAATAGATTGGGTTAAATGCGACTTAAATGATATCCCTGCATTAGAAATAGCTTTTAGTAATGTTACACATGTTTATCATTGTGCCGCCTTAATTTCTTTTGACCCTAATGATGCTAAAAAACTATATAAAACTAATGTATTAGGGACTTCAAACATTGTAAATCTTTGTATTGCTAAGCAGATTAAAAAACTATGTTATGTAAGCTCAATTGCTACTATTGGAAATACCTTAAATGGTAAATCTGCAAATGAGACTACAGAATTTAACGATGTCGTTGCGAATGTTTATGCAAGATCAAAACACCAAGCTGAAATGGAAGTTTGGCGTTGTTCTCAAGAAGGTGTTGAAATTGTTATTGTTAATCCAGGAGTAATATTAGGACCTGGATTTTGGAATAATGGTAGTGGTAAAATCTTTCAAAAAATCTCTAATGGGTTGCGGTTTTATTTACCTGGCGGAACTGGATTTGTTACGGTGACAGATGTGGTTAATGCAATGGTAAATCTTATGAATTCGAACATTGCAAATGAGAATTATATTCTTGTCTCTAAAAATTTATCCTACAAAGCAGCTTTTACAACAATTGCTATTGCATTAGATAAAAAAGCTCCTAAAGTGTTACTAAAAAAGTGGATGTTAGCTACGCTATGGAGATTAGATTTCTTAAAATCTAAGATGACAGGCTCTACAAGAGTCCTATCAAAAAAAATGGCGCAATCTTTTGGCTTAGCAACTACCACTTATAGTAATGAAAAAATTAAAGAAGATCTTAAATTTGAGTTTGAAGATTTAGATACTTCAATCCAGTTTTGTGCCTCTATCTTTTTGGAAGAGAATTATTAGTAGGTAGTTTAATTTTGCTTTTTAAACTATCTCTGCGTTGTTTAGAAGCATTAACAGTACTGTCTCTTTTGCGCTTTTTTTCATCTTCTAATGCTTTAACCTCGCTTTCTAGGCGAGCCTCTACAGCTTCATAAATCGTTTGGTATTGTAAAGGAATAGAAGCATAATACAAATCACTCTGTGTAAATTGTATGCTATCAATCTTATACTTTTCAAAAATGAATGGCATAAGCTCTATATTATTCTTGGAGAGAATGCTAGGATTAGTTCCTTTAGTACCATTTAAAATGGCTAAATCATATAAAATTGAGGACATTTCTTCTTGTGAAATTAAATTTTTAGGAGGTTCAATAACCTTTTCTCCACATGAGACTAGCAGCAAAAAAATACTAAAAAAAGTTATCACTAAACGCATAGTTTACCTATTAAATGTTAAACGTTTTGCTTGCTTCTCTTTTGAAAACGCTCCATTTTCATAAGCAAGATGACCATTTATAAAAGTACGTTTAACACTACTATCAAAAGTAACGCCTTCAAAAGGAGACCATCCACATTTATAGAAAATATTGGCTTTTTTAACTTCCCATTTAGAATTTAAATCAACCTCCACCAAATCTGCATAAAAACCTTCTTTTACATATCCTCGTTTTTCAATATCAAAAAGTTTAGCAGGATTATGACACATTTTCTTTACAATCGTTTCCAGACTAATTTTTCCTTCTATGTGCTTTTGTAACATTGCGGGTAAAGCATGTTGTACTAAAGGTCCGCCAGAAGGGGCTTTAGTGTATGGATTCTTCTTTTCCTCTAACAAGTGTGGTGCATGGTCAGTAGCAATAACATCAATTCTATCATCTAATAAAGCTTCCCAAAGTTTATCTCTATCACTCTCTGTTTTTACTGCTGGGTTCCATTTTATCAAAGTACCCTTCGTTTCATAATCTTTATCAGTAAACCAAAGATGATGTATACAAACTTCTGCTGTAATCTTCTTTTGCTCCAGTGGAATATCATTTCTAAATAAATCTGTTTCCTTACCTGTAGATAAATGAAAGACATGCAACCGAGCTCCAGTCTTTTTTGCTAATGCAATAGCTTTAGAAGAAGATAAATAACACGCTTCTTCACTTCTAATTATAGGGTGGTATTTAATAGGGATATTATCTCCGAATTGATTTTGATATTGTTGTAAATTTCTTCTGATGGTAGTTTCATCTTCACAATGAGTTGAAATTACCAGTTCGGTATTCCTGAATATTTTCTCTAGCACTTCCTCATTATCCACCAACATATTACCAGTTGATGATCCTAAAAATAACTTTACACCTGAGCAACTTTTAGGGTTTAACCTTTTAAGTTCTTCAAGATTATCGTTAGTACCACCAAACAGAAATGAATAGTTAGCATAAGATGATTGTGAGGCTACTGAAAACTTCTCCTCTAATTTTTCAATTGTAGTTGTCTGCGGATTAGTATTAGGCTGTTCCATAAAACTTGTTATACCACCTGCAATTGCAGCTCTACTCTCGCTTTCAATATTGCCTTTATGTGTTAGTCCAGGCTCTCTAAAATGCACTTGATCATCAATTACTCCAGGTATAACATAGTTTCCAGATACATCTATAATTTTTGCATTTGCATCAGATATGTCGGTATCTATCCTCTCAATAAAATCATCCTTAATAAGGATGTCTGTCTCAAAGATTTTACCTTCATCAATTACGGCAGCATTTTTTAAAAGTGTTTTTTTCATTATTTAAAGCTGTTTTTATTAAACATACTTCTGAATTTCATGCTTATCACCCCAAAAATAGCTTCCCTCACAATAGAAGAATTCATTTTTGACTCTCCATTAATTCTATCCGTAAATATTATTGACACCTCTTCTATTTTAAACTTTTTTAAATAAGCACGATATTTCATTTCAATCTGAAAAGCATAACCAACAAAACGTACTGCATCTAAATCTATGGCTTCTAAAACCCTCCTCCTGTAGCACATAAAACCTGCAGTAGGGTCATGAACGCGCATTCCAGTAATTAGTTTAACATAAAAAGATGCGCCATAGGATAATAAAATTCTAAATAGTGGCCAGTTAACTACATTTACCCCCTTTTTGTAACGCGAACCAACTGCTACATCAGCACCATCTAAACAGGCTCTATGTAATCTCAATAAATCACTTGGCTTATGTGAAAAATCTGCGTCCATCTCAAAAATATAATCATAGTTATTTTTAAGTGCCCATTTAAATCCATGAATATATGCTGTACCTAATCCAGATTTTTCTTTACGCACTTCTATGAAAAGGCGATTAGAATATTCTTCTTGTAGTCTAATTACATTCTCTGCGGTTCCGTCTGGAGAATTATCATCGACTACTAAAACATGAAAGTCTTTTTTGAGGTCAAAAACCGTTCTAACGATAGCTTCGATATTCTCAATTTCATTATAAGTAGGTATGATTACCAGTCCGTCTGCCACTCCATTTTAATTAAAAAGTAAAAATAGTGTTTTTTATCAGCCTAATTTTCAAGTTTTTCTTTAGAAACCTTGTTAAAAGATTGCATCAAAGCATTATTCGTAACTTAGCAGGCGGTAATATTACATTTAATGGCGCAAAAGTTTCCAAGGCTTTTTTTATACTTATTAGGAGCATTATTCCTACTCAATTTAGTACAAAGTTTTTTTACGGAACTCATATATGATGAGTCTTACTATTGGTATTATGCCCAAAATTTAGACTGGGGTTATTTTGATCATCCTCCAATGGTTGCTTTTCTAATTAAATTAAGCAGTTTCTTTTTTAATGGAGAGCTAGGAGTACGTTTAATGAGTTGTATTTTAGGAATAGGCACCGTTGCTTTATTGTGGAAAATTATAGAACATGAGAAAAAGAAAGATTATATAGTCCATTTCTTCCTTCTTCTATTTGCTATGCCGTTATTAAATGTTTACGGATTTTTAACCCTTCCAGACACGCCCCTTTTATTTTTTACAGCACTTTTTTTATTAGCATATAAACGGTTTTTAAATTTAACATCGGTTGGTAATACTATCTTTTTAGGGTTAACTATGGCTGCTTTAATGTACAGTAAATATCATGCTGTATTAGTTATCTTTTTTGTTCTTTTATCTAACCTTAAATTATTAAAAAACAAATATGCATGGATGGCTGTGACGCTTTCTTTATTAGCATACTTACCTCACTTTTTGTGGTTATATGAAAATGATTTTGTAACCATAAAATACCATTTATTTGAACGCCCTAACCAAGCCTATAATTTTGAAGGTTTTACACTTGGTTATTTACTTAATCTCGTAGTTAATTTTGGACTCATTTTCCCTTTTGCATATTGGGCTCTTTTTAAGAAAAAAGCAAGCGGAAATTTTGACAAAGCATTATTATTTTTAAGCTATGGTATTATTTTATTCTTTTTTATATCGAGCTTTCAGCGTCGTACGCAAACACAATGGGTTATTGTAATATGCATACCTATGGTTCTTCTGGCCTACGAGTATTTACTGAATCATGCAAAGAGTAGAAAGTGGATGTATAGTCTAAGTATAATAAGTTTTGTTATCCTTCTTTTGGGAAGAATAGGGCTTGCCTATGAACCTTTGTTTCCTGTAACCTATGAAACCCACGGTAATAAAGAGTGGGTTAATAAAGTAAAATCTGAAGTTGGAGATATCCCTATTGTCTTTGAGAATAGTTATCGTAGATCCCCAATGTATCAATTTTATTCGGGTGGAGTTAATACATTTTCTTTAAACAATATTCACTATCGTCAAAATCAATATACTATTGACGAATCTGAAGCAAAAATGCAAGGTAAAAAAGTAGCTTATGTTTCTCGTTATCTTAATAAAGGGGATTTTGAGTATAAAAATCAAAAAGGGACTAAATTTAAAGGGGTTTATATTGAAAATTTTGAGTCTTATAGAAAATTAAGATGTTATGCAGATAGTAATTTCATTAAGCTTTCCAATAAGGATATGGTTTTAAAAATTTATAACCCATATGAAGTTGACATACCCCTAGAAAAACTGAAATTAAAGGTTGGGTATCTCAACAGTTACAAGCAGCTAAATGAAACCTTAAACCTTCATTATGTGCCTGCTGACAATAAAAATACTTCCTTAAAGGCAAAAGATACTACTCGTTTTATCTATAATTTACCAAGTAATAATCAAGAAGATTTAAAATATCTTAAATTTTCCATTTCGGAAAATGGATTGCAGTCCGGTATTAATAGTCAAACATATAAAGTGGAACGCTAGTGGAAATTATTTATCGAAATATTGATTCTCTAGATTGGATTACTCTAATCATTTTTATTAGCCTAATATTACTAGCACTTGGCAAATATCTTTTTAAGGGTATGTTTACAAACTTTATAATTTTACCCTTTAACAATAAATATGTTACGCTTTACAATAAGAAAGGGAAGCTTTTTAATTGGTTTCATATACTCCTTACTATTTTTCAGCTTATAAATTTTTCTCTCTTCGCTTTCTTGGCAAAAAATATCATTTCGTCACAAAACATGAATACTTATCCTATTGTATTTTTTGCAGTTTTAGGAATACTCATTATGTATTTGCTTGTTAAAATAGGCATACAAATGGCAAACGGATTTGTATTTGATGCAAATGAGATGGTTACCGGAATAATTTTTAATAAAATATCCTATTTTAACTATAGTAGCTGTATTGCTTTTCTAGCAAATATTATTTTAGCTTACATATTAAAAGACTCAAAATCTGTTGTTTATATAAGTATTTTCTGTATTCTTTTAATAAATGCTATTGGTCTGGTTAATGCGTTGCGAAACCATCAAAAGTTAATTTCAATTAATCTTTTCTATTTTATTTTGTACCTTTGCGCACTCGAAATTGCACCCTTAGTGCTTATCGGAAGCTACTTAAACGATTAATCTTTATGAAAGTAAAAACGATTTTGGTTTCCCAGCCAGAACCTAAAATGGATAACTCTCCATATTCTCGTTTGATTGAAAAGGAGAAGGTTAAAGTCGATTTTAGACCTTTTATTCATGTAGAAGGAGTTAATGCTAAAATTGTTAGAGAGCAAAAGATTGATCTTAACGATTTTACTGCAATTATTTTAACTAGCCGAAATGCTGTAGATCATTTTTTTAGAATTGCTGAGGAAATGCGTTTTAAGGTTCCAGATTCTATGAAGTATTTCTGCCAATCTGAGGCTGTTGCCTATTATTTACAGAAATATGTGGTTTATAGAAAACGTAAGATTTATGTTGGGAAAAGACTTTTCGCTGATCTTACTCCTATGTTTAAAAAATATAAGGATGAAAAATTCTTATTACCCTCCTCAGATAGTTTAAAGCCTACAGTTCCTAAAGCTCTTGATGGTTTAAGTTTGAATTGGAAGCGCGGTGTTTTTTACAAAACCGTTATTAGTGATTTGTCTGATTTAAAAGAAGTATACTACGATGTTTTAGTATTTTTCAGTCCATCTGGTATCGAATCGCTTCTAAAGAATTTTCCAGATTTTGAGCAAAATGATACTCGTATAGCTGTTTTTGGTAATAGTACTGTAAAAGCTGCAACTGAAGCTGGTCTTAGATGCGATATAAAAGCACCAACACCAGAAACACCATCAATGACAATGGCACTTCAAAAATATATTACAAGCGTAAACAAATAACATTTTATAAGCTATAAAAAAAGCCTCCAAATGGAGGCTTTTTTTATTTAGTTAATATGCGTATCGTTGCGGTCCACCACGCCTAATCTCTTCATTAGCGTGAGCTTCAAACTTTTTAAAATTCTCTCTAAAAGCATTAGATAACTTAAAAGCGGTATCATAATACGCCTTATCATCATTCCAAGTAGCTCTTGGACTTAAAACTTTTGTTGGAACCCCAGGACATTCACGCGGTTGAGCAACACCAAAAACTGAATGAATATGATAGTTATCATAATTGTATAATCCCAATTCACCACTCATAGCAGCATTAATCATTGCTCGGGTATACTTTAATTTCATTCTTGTGCCTACTCCATAAGGCCCACCTGTCCAGCCTGTATTCACCAACCAAACATCCACACCTGATTCTTGCATTTTATTGCTTAGCATTTCAGCATATTTGGCAGGATGTAATGGCATAAATGGAGCTCCAAAACATGCTGAAAAAGAAGGTTGAGGCTCTACTACCCCAGCTTCAGTACCTGCCACTTTAGCAGTATAACCAGAAATAAAATGATATGCTGCTTGTGCAGGTGTTAATTTAGAAATTGGGGGTAAAACACCAAAAGCATCTGCAGTTAAAAAGAATATATTCTTAACATTCTTACCAATAGAAGGTTCCTGTATATTTTCAATATGATGTATTGGATAACTTACTCGAGTATTCTGAGTTATTGATGTATCTTCAAAATCAACATCACCTGAATCATTTAAAATTACATTCTCTAAAATCGCACCTTTCTTAATCGCTCCGTAAATTTCAGGCTCATTCTCTTTTGAAAGATTAATTACCTTGGCATAGCAACCTCCTTCAAAATTAAACACTGTGTTTTCTGCTGTCCAACCATGCTCATCATCACCAATTAGTTTTCTATTTGGATCAGTAGAAAGGGTGGTTTTTCCTGTTCCTGAAAGACCAAAAAATATTGAAGTATCTCCAGCTTCACCAACATTTGCAGAGCAATGCATTGGAAGTGTGTTTTTAAATACCGGAAGAACAAAATTTAATGCAGAGAAAATACCCTTTTTAATTTCTCCTGTGTAACCAGTACCTCCTATTAAAGCTATTTTCTTTGAAAAATTAAGAATAGCAAAATTATGTTGTCTTGTTCCATCTATAGCTGCATCTGCCATAAAGCCAGGAGCATTAATTACGGTCCATTCTGGAGTAAAGTTTTCTAATTCAGCTTCTGTGGGCCTTAGAAACATATTATAAGCAAACATATTTGACCAAGGATACTCGTTGATAACCCTAATATTTAAACGATAAGCATCTTCTGCACAAGCATAAGCATCGCGCACAAATAATTCTTTCTTATTTAAATAAGCAATTACCTTTTTATGGAGTGCATCAAACTTATCACTATCAAAAGGAATATTTATATTACCCCACCAAACTTTATCTTCTGTAATCTCATCTTTTACAATAAAGCGGTCCATTGGTGATCTACCAGTAAACTCTCCTGTATTAACAGCAATAGCTCCTAGAGACGATTCTACTCCCATACCTTTTGCAATGGTAATAGCATGAAGTTCGTCTGAACTTAATTGATAATGAATGTTTTTGTGAGTGATTCCATTTTCATGTAACGAAATCGTTTTCGTAGATTGGGCATTAATTGCCATAAAACTTCTTTTTTAAGTTAGTACAAAGCTAAAAAAATATAACTCCATCTTCCTAAAAATAGTGTCCAATTACATTATTTTTTGGTTAAAACGGAAAATAACAAGTACCCCCAAGCCGCAATCAACAATGTGCCCCCAATAGGTGTAATAAAACCAATCTTTTTAAAATCAAAAGAGGTTAAAGCGTTGGTTGCCAGAAAATAAATAGAACCGGAGAATAAAATAACCCCAATTATTACCAAGTAAAAAACTGTGCTTTGCACACTACTAGTAATGTTAGGCAGCATACTTAAAAGTATTAGAAACAGTGCATGGTACATTTGATATTTTATACCTGTCTCAAAAGTGTTTATTTCTTCAGGACCTACTACACGTTTTAAACCATGGGCTCCAAAAGCACCCAAGACAACTGCAAGCAATCCAAGTACTAATCCGGTAATTAAAATTGTTTTGTTCATAACTCAAATAGCTTAATTCTTTAAAAATATAACAATTTGATATCTTAGCTATCGTTATATACAAAGGTAAGCGAATCTTATGTCTCGAAAAATTTTAGTCCTTGGAGCAGGTAAATCAACCTCCTATCTACTTGATTACTTTTTAGAAAAATCTAACTCTGAAAAGCTTCATTTAACTATAGGTGACCTTAATCCAAAGAATATTCCTAATCATATTAGCACACATTCCAATTGTGATGTAGTTGTTTTAGACATTTTTGATGATGAAGTTCGAAAGAGCTTAGTTTCAAAGTCATCAATAGTAGTTTCTATGTTGCCCCCTCGGTTACACATAAAAGTAGCAAAAGACTGTATTCATTTTAAAAAGCATTTGGTTACAGCTTCTTATGTAAGCGAAGAAATTAAAGAGTTAGATTCTGAAGCAAAGAAACATGGCCTTGTTTTTATGAACGAAATTGGTTTAGACCCAGGTATTGACCATATGAGTGCTATGGAAGTTCTAGACCGTATTAGAGCTAAAGGCGGTAAGATGCTACTTTTTGAATCTTTCACAGGAGGTTTAGTAGCACCCGAAAGCGATAACAATCTTTGGAATTATAAATTTACTTGGAACCCCAGAAATGTGGTAGTTGCTGGTCAAGGAGGAACTGCCAAGTTTATACAAGAGGGCACCTACAAATACATTCCTTATCATAAACTTTTTAGAAGAACAGAGTTTTTAGATGTAGAAAATTATGGCAAATTTGAAGCTTATGCTAATAGAGATTCCTTAAAATACAGAGAAGCATACGGGCTTGAAAATGTCTTAACGCTTTACCGCGGCACCATGAGAAGAATTGGTTTTTCTAAAGCATGGAACATGTTTGTTCAGTTAGGTATGACTGATGATAGCTATACCATAGAAAACTCTAAAGGAATGTCTTATCGTGACTTTACCAACCTATTTCTACCGTATTCTCCAACCGATTCTGTTGAATTAAAATTAAGGCACTACTTAAAGATTGAACAAGATGACATTATGTGGGGTAAATTATTAGAGCTAAACCTCTTTAATGCTACTAAAACCATATCTCTAAATGAAGCTACTCCTGCACAAGTATTACAAGAAATACTTGAAGCAAGCTGGACATTAGAAAGTGATGAAAAAGATATGATTGTTATGTACCATAAGTTCGGTTATGAACTAAATGGTGAAAAAAAACAAATTGATGCCAATATGGTGGTTATTGGTGAAAGCCAAACACACACTGCAATGGCCAAAACGGTAGGTTTACCTGTAGCCATGGCAACGTTGAATATTTTAAATAAAAAGATTACAACGCCTGGTGTTCAAATTCCGATAAGTAAAGAAATATATGAACCCATACTAGAAGAACTAAAAAATTATGGTATCAACTTTAAGGAATATAAAGTGCACTATTTAGGTTATAATCCTGATTCTATTTTAAATTAAGCCTCTCCCCTAAATCTCCTCTCAAAAGGAGAAGGGACTTAAAAAAGTGTGCTATACTCCATAGGTAAAACAAATTATAAGTTTTATTTAAGTAATCATTCTTTATTTTTACTTTAAATCTGAAACTGCATATATGAAATTATCTAACAGTTTAATTAAGATTGATGGTATTGACAAAAAAATACTTAGATATTTAATGTCAGATGCCCGAAAACCCATTTTAGAAATCGCTCGAAATATTGGTATCTCTGGTGCTGCAATTCACCAAAGACTGAGAAAATTAGAAGCATCCGGACTATTAGCAGGGTCTAAATTTATTATTAATCCAAAGGCGTTGGGTTACACTACCATGGCTTACATTGGAGTCTTTTTAGACAAAGCAATGTCTAACCCTAGGGCGGTGGCAGCACTTGAAAAAATTCCTGAAGTACTTGAATGCCATTACACTACTGGAAATTGGTCTATTTTGATTAAAGTATTGTGCAAAGACAACGAGCATTTAATGCACCTTTTAAACAAAAAAATTCAGCAAATAGAAGGGGTTTCTAGAACAGAAACTTTTATTTCTTTAGACCAACAAATAGATAGGCAAATTACTATTTAACGACTAAGCTATTCATGTTAAAAAAATCATGCCGTTTTTTTGCTCTAATAGTAATTACAGTACTCTTTAATGTTCCTTTATATGCTCAAAATGCTAATTCTATTAGCTATGATGAACAAATAGAACTACGCCACGACAATGACTTTTTCCTGCTTACAGACCGTTATTACTCTTCCGGATTATTTTTAACCTATAGAAAATTACTTTCAAAAGGCATTTTTAAAGATGCTAAAGAACAATTGGATTTTACCCTAGGCCAAGAAGTATATACACCTTCTCAAACACAGTCAACCAATAGTGTTGTTTTTGACAGACCCTATGCTGGATTTACAGGTTTAAGAACATCATGGTCCCTTTCTCCCGATACAAAACAGTTTTTTAAGGCTACTGTTTTAATAGGCGTTGCTGGATTGAACTCTGGTGCAGGTGGTTTTCAGCGTTGGTATCACCAAGCAATTGCGATCTCTGACTCTCCTTTATGGATAGATGAAGTGGATGACAGCTTTCACCTAAACACATATTTTAGTTATGTAAAAGAATGGAATATAGCTCTAGAACCATTTGGTGTGCATTTTGCTTTACAACCAAATTTAGCTTTTGGCTCAAGAGATATTTATGTTGAACCTGAAACTATTTTTTACTTCGGGAAAAGAAATGAAATTGGTAAAAGTATTGCCTATGATAGATTAGGCTCTACCGATGGGGAAATCTATTTTGCATTAAGAGCTAGTTACCGTAGTGTATTTTACAATGGTTTAATAGAAGGGAATCTATTTGGAGATAACTCCCCTGTTCTTAAAGACCCCGTTAATGGTATTTGGCGTTTTGGATTTGACCTTTACCATCGTTCTCAACGAAACGATTACAAGTTTGGAATCCGTTATAATAGCGCAGAAACCGAACCTGCCAAGGGGCACAAATATGTACTATTGTCCTATGGGCTAAGTTTCTGAAATAAAAAAACCTGCTTGAATTTCTTCAAACAGGTTTTATGTTTTTATTAATTTTTTAATCTCTACTTGCTACACGCATTGCAAAATAAAGAAGGGTAGCTAATGCACCAATAGCTGCAACTAAATAGGTGCGGGCAGCCCATTTCAAAGCATCTTCTGCTCCTGCATATTCTTCTTGGCTAACCATATTCTTATTTTTCAACCAAGCAAGAGCACGGTTACTCGCATCATATTCTACAGGTAGGGTAACAAAACTAAATAAGGTTCCAATGCCATAAAGTCCTACCCCTACCCAAGCCACTGTTCCACCAATAGCTGTTGTTTGCATTAAAGCTAAACCTCCAAAAATAACCCACATAGAGAACTTAGAGGTTATATTTAAAATAGGCACTAATTTAGAGCGCATTCCCAACCACTCATACGCTGTTGCATGTTGCACTGCATGCCCTACTTCGTGAGCTGCAACCGCAGCTGCAGCTGCATTACGTTGCGCATAAACACCTTCACTCAAATTCACCGTTTTGTTTGCGGGATTATAGTGGTCTGTTAACATCCCAGGGGTAGATATAACCTTTACATCTCTTATGCCATGGTCATCTAACATTTTTTGTGCAATCTCTGCACCACTCATGCCATTTCTCAATTGCACCTTAGAATAGTGCTTAAACTTACTTTTCAATTTTCTACTTACCAGCATACTAAAAAGTCCAAATACTGCTGCTATAACTATATACCCTATATCAAATCCAAACATAATTTTATCATTTATACTTTAAATATACCAACTAAAAAGCAAAAACCTCGCCATTTTAGAGCGAGGTCTTGTTTACTGACAATTTGTTAGTTATACTAATACTGGGGAATCCCAGTTAAAAGCTTCGTTTATTTCTTTGTAAACCACTTTCCCTTCTACAATATTTAATCCTTTCTGGAGTGCTTTATCTTTTTCGCAAGCAGCTTGCCAACCCATATTTGCTAACTTAACTACATAGGGTAAGGTAACATTTGTAAGCGCAACGGTTGAAGTATAAGGCACCGCTCCTGGCATATTAGCTACGCAATAATGAACTACATCATCAATAATATAAATAGGATCTTCATGTGTTGTTGCTTTTGTAGTCTCTACACATCCACCTTGATCTACTGCTACATCAACTATTACAGTTCCAGGACGCATTTCTTTAAGCATATCTCTTGTAATAAGGTTTGGTGCTTTTGCTCCTTTTAGCAAAACCCCTCCAATAATTAAATCATGGGTTTTTATATGCCGTCTGATGCTATACTCATTTGAAAAATCTGTAGTTACATGTGGTGGCATTACATCGTTTACATAACGCAAACGTTTCATATTTACGTCCATAATAGTTACATGAGCACCAAGACCCGCTGCCATTTTTGCAGCTTGTATC
>CAYTRI010000056.1:0-15358 GCA_964440105.1 uncultured Flavobacteriaceae bacterium | reverse complement strand
TTAACTTCAAAATCATCAATAATTTTCCCAACAAAATTCACTTTGTAGATTTCATCTTTATTACCGTTATCTTCAACAACCCAAATTGAATTTCCACCGTAGTATTGAATCCCAGAATTTTCTTCGAGATTAGACGGCATATCTGCTATAACTTTAAGTTTTCCATGGTTTTGGCAGCTAACCTGAGTTAAACAGAGAAAGGATATAAGAATACTATAGTTTTTATTAAAAAAACTAATCATGGTTTATTTGTTTGCTGTAGCGGAATATAAACTTCTGTCTTCCAATTAAGCTCGTTACCGCCAAAATGGGGGTTATTGTAAAAAACTTCTATTGGTTTTAGTTGAATATCTAGTTCATTTTTTTTGCTATAATCTATAAGTGCGTACCAAGCTCTATCTGATGTAATATAGTTACCGTTGTAAATAGCTTTTATAGCTTTCTTTTTATTGATTTGTTTATATTTTATGTCTGTGTCTTGCGGTAATTGTTTTGAGTAAATAACTGGGTAGCAAAAATTATATTCTAAACTATCAACATTGGTATTCCATTTGGTAACTTCTAGCATAGGAGAACCATCGAGTTCTACTCCATTTTGCAATAAAGTTTGTTCAATGTATGAAGTGTTTTTCATCATACCATTAGCTTTATCAAATTGTATTGATTTAATAGGGATATATGCTACATACTTCGATGGTATTTCGGCTTCTCCTTCAATAGTAATTTTAAACTTTTTTCTATGTTCTTCTAGATTTTCCATAAAATCTAAAACTGTTTTTCGAGAACGCTTTTCAAAATCAGTATCTGCAAAAGGAACTCTAATTTTATTCATGAAGCTATGTTTCACATCTCTGATATTCACTTGAATTTTGGAAGTAGAGTCTGTAAGAGATTGTATTTTCCAGTGGTAAGTATGTGTAGAATCTCCAAACTTAAGCCTTTGAGTTAAGCTAAGTAATGAACCGTTTTCAACTACTTTTCTCACCGTATCAAGGGATTGATCCCAAAGCTTTAAAGTTTGATTAATGGCCCCAGGAAAGGTTTTTGTTTTAAACCGGACAGTGTAATCATAAGGCTTAAAAAAAAGATACCAAATTAGTCCTAGCAACAACAAACCAGTAATTGCGATTACTACTTTTTTCATTTTAATCTAATTTAGTTAGTGTTCACTTATTTGTATTGAGATTTTCTATCACAAACTTCCCTAAATTTCTACCTTGTTTGACACCAATTTCAACAGCAGCACGATAATGAATTCCTCCATACATTCTACTTATAGCTGCTTCGTCTGCAGCTTGGTTAAAAGAAGTAAATGAACGTACTGGTAAGCCATATGCAACTTCAGTATCGTCATCAAATACAAAATTATCTCCAAAAATACTAGTTAAAACAGTTGATGCGGCTCCCGATACAACACTATGACCACTAGTATATTCTGGAAAAGGTGGGGTTTGTAAGACTGGCTCCCAACTATCATCTATATGTTCATTAATTAAAGTTTCTGGTCTTATAAGGTTACTACGATATTTTTCATCCCAACAACTTATAAAGGCATCTGCAATTGCAATAGATGTTTTGGTGTAAGCATGTACTGTCTCCATTACATCAGAATTATTTTTTCTTGTTGCAATTTTTACGATTCCAATCCAATGAGCACCTGGGGTTATTTTTTTAGTTGCAAACATTAAATGACCTCTATTAACCGAAACATAAGGATTACAATCCCAAAATTTGGCTATAGCTACCTCTTCAGAAGTATCACCTTTGGCAGTTATTTCATTACTAATATCATAAACCTCCTGAAGTTCTTTATAAAAATCAGAATTTTTCTCCATTGAAAATGGAGGAGGAGGAACCGGTTTAAATTGTTCAGAAGAATCAATTACGAATGGTCTTATTTTGCTCCAATGTGGCTCAATACCTTCCATATAGGCAGGAGGAGTAGGCTGCCACCTATGAGGCTTTTCAGAATCTACCGTAAACTTTGGCATGGTTCTAGTTTGTTTGTAATTGTCTTTATCCATCCAATTAGCAATATGACTTGCAACCTCTAAACCGTAAGTCTTAGAGGCATTAAATTGGGTTTTATTAGTGTTTTTCCAAATACTGTAAAGGCTATCTCTATAACTTTCAATACGCTCTTCTGAAAAAATTAAACGTTTGCTTAGCTCTATATGCGCTACTAAAGCAGAAAGTTTAAAATTAACTACACTAGTATCTTTTGGACTAGGAATTGCTTGTAAGCCATGTAATTGGCCTGCTAATGAAGTATATGAATCGTTTTCTTTTGCCAAGATTTCGTAGGCAGCAATATTTGGATATGCATAGATTCTACTTGCCACAGGGGGAGAAAAGATATCATGAATCATGACTTCTGTTATTTTTTCAACGGAAGTATGAAAATCTTCTTGCGTGATTACTATAGTATTATCTTTTTCACAAGAACTAAATACAGTTAGGACCACTAAAAAGGTCATAAATTTTTCTTTCATCATCATTTTTTAATCCTTTATTTCATATACTTCTGCCTTATCATTATTAAAAGTAGCCATCAAATAAGGTTTATTTTTTAAACTAATGATATTTAAGTGGCGTATTGATTTTTGAGTAAAATCTAAACCAATTTGATTACCCAAAATTATAGTATTTTCATTTTTTATCAACGCACCTGAAAAACTATCAAAACGTCCGTGATAGGGTTTAACTCCAAAATAGTTGCCTCCAACCAAAACTTCTTTTTTTCCATCTTTGTCAAAATCATAAGAAAGAAAAGCCATTAAAGGAGAGATTTGCATATTAGCCTCAAATGGGATGAAACTAAATTGTCCATTTTCATTCTTCAAATAACCAGATTTCAATTCATTTACTTCTAAAATTTGTGCTTCTGAGAGTAATTTTTTATCTATAACTTCTTCTAATTTTTTTCCAGCGAAACTTTTGTACGAATTAAACTTCTTTCTAAGATAAGTTAATTGAGACGTTAAATCATCTAAAACAGCAGTTGTATAGTAGTTGCCATCTTTCTCTATTGCTACTATAGTTTCAGTTTGGTCGTTGTTATCAAAATCACCATAAATCAATTTTAATGGGTATTTATTTGAGGCTTTAAATCTCGAATTAAGCCCCCAGTTACCTAGCAGATAGTCTGTATCGCCATCATGGTCAATATCAAATGGCTCAATACTTTGCCACAGTCCGTAAATAGTATTGGAAATAGGAAAATCTTCTACAAAAGTTCCATTTAGATTTTTGAAGAACTTTGGAGTCATCCACTCGCCAACTAAAATCAAATCTTTTATTCCATCACCATTAAAGTCGTTCCAAATAGCATCAGTCAACATGCCTGCGTTGCTAGCAATAAAATTTTTCATAATAGAGAAAACACCACTATTATTTTTTAAAAGATAAGAATTTGCAGGTTGAGCAAATTTTCCAGTAATCGTATGATTACCAATAAACACATCTAAATCACCATCATTATCAAAATCGTAGGGTTTTACTATAGCGGCATTTTGAAAATATTTTGGTAAATCTGCTTTTTTATAATAAGATTCTTTTTGAAGAAAATAGCTATCTAACAAGGGTTCAACTTCACCATAGAAATCTGCTCCTCCAGAACCAATAAGTATATCATTTTTTAAATCTCCATTAAAATCTGCAATAACGGCAGTAACTTCTTCTTTGATAGAATCCTTAACGATGGATTTAAATTTTGATGGTACGAAAGTTGAGTCTTGATTCAAATATATTTTAGAGGAAATATATTTTGAGCTGCCAAAAAATATGTCTTCTTTTCCATCATCATTTAAATCTCCTATTGCTAATGCTGGACCCCTGTCCGAGACTTGATATGGAATTAGTTTTTCTCTATTAAAGTCAGTGTAATTATCTTCAATATGCTCAAATTCTATACCAAGATTATCCGTTATCTTTTTAAATAAATAATCTTTTGAACTATTTATTGTCTTATAGTAGTATGGTAAATTATTTAAAGGCTTTAATGTTAAAGACTGGTTAGTATTTATATTTTTTAAAACTTGGTACGTTTTATCTGGCCAGATAACCTTTAAAGAATCAATAATTATAGTTTTGCCAAAACCAAAGTGAATTATTGGTTCGGAGGAGGCCTGAAAACCTCTATTGGGGCTTAATTCTTTATATTGAAGTTGATTGTTTGCATATGTATAAACCTTAGTCCCTATTCCAAATCTATTTTTTGTTACATAGTCGAACTTTAATTTTAAGTATGTAGCTTTCTCATTAGTCTGATTTACGTATAAAGTGGCTACTTGGTTAATATTATTTGTGATTAAATCTAAATCACCGTCATTATCAAAATCTGCATACGCTGTAGCTCCAGAAATTAAAGTATCAGTAGTAATCCATTTAGAAGACATATTCTCAAAACTCAAGTTTTTATTTCCTTTAAATATATAGTTATGAGTTGCACCCGAAGGCATGAGTTTAAGTGCTTTTTTGTCTACTAATTTTGTGTTATCTATTTTATTTTTAATTTGATCACTAGATACAAATTTTATAAAATCCAAATCATTAGGTCTTTTAGGAATTCCATTGGATATGAACAAGTCTTGTTCCCCGTCTTGATTGTAATCTCCAAATAAAGCACTCCAGCTCCAATCTGTAGCTGCTACACCGCTCATGAGTCCAGTCTCCATAAAATTACCATCTGGCTGGTTTACATAGAGCATGTTTCTTGTAAATTGGTAATGATACTTATATATACTAGTTCTTAATTTTTGTGTCTGAATATTATCGTCCCCTTCAGATGCTTTGAGCGGAATTTCATCTTCTGGTAACATATCTAGTGAAATTAAGTCTGGCAGACCATCATGATTAATATCTGCTACATCATTACCCATGGAAAATCTACTAGTGTGACCAAAGTGTTTTTTTAAACTTTCAGTAAAAGTGCCATCACCATTATTTAAATAATAATAATCGTCCTCATGAAAATCATTACCTACGTAGATATCTGGATATCCGTTTTTATTAAAGTCAGCAATGGCTAAACCAAGACCATACCCATTTATGCCACCATAAATTCCTGCTTTTTCGCTTATATCAATAAATTTTCCGTTGTCATTTCGTAATAATTTATCACCAGTTTGATAATTACGCTTAAATCTTAAATCTGCTTTACCAAATGAATTTTCTGTATGTACGGCATGGTTTAGCAAATACATGTCTAAATCCCCATCTAAATCAAAATCTAAAAAAGCAGCAGTAGAACTATAAGAATCAAAATCAAGACCATATTTAGCTGCACTTTCTGTAAATGTATTGTCTCCATTATTAATATAGAGTTCATTAAATCCATCAAAACCATTTATGCCAACCACAGCACAAACATATATGTCTAATAAACCATCCCCATTCACATCTCCCATGATAGCACCAGTATTCCATGTACTATTACCTGCTACATTCGCTGTTAAAGTAATGTCTTCAAATATTAAATTTCCTTTATTTAAGAATAACCTATTATTCACTTGGTTGCCAGTAAAAAAGATATCAGGCAAATTGTCATTATTAACATCACCAACAGCAATTCCGCCCCCATTATAGAAATAAAGGTAGTCGAGAATATTTAAGTCATCTGTCTCTGTAATTTCATTTATAAAATCGATGCCTGTTTCAGAAGCTGCAGGATTATGAAAAAGCTCGCCTTTATTCTCACAGCTTAACACAAAAAAGCAAACCAGAATGATAATTAAAAATTTATTCATCTAAGGCAAAAATCTTAGGTTTATCGTTATTAATAGCAGCAATTAGAAAACGCTTGCCGTTTTGATTTTTAAACTGCTTTAGATGTTTTACTTCACCTTTAACAAAAAAGCCACTATCCTTATAATTTTGCCACTCAAAATTAAGATTACCATTGCCTAAAAGTACATTTCCATAACTAGCATCTAATCTTGAAAATTGTGGTTTAAATTCGTAGTTATTTCCTGCCATGACTAAATCAAGGTTACCATCATTATTTATATCTGTACAAGTAATCCCGCAAATACATGAAAACTGTACTTGCTGAGGTAGTTTTTTTATTGTAAACTTTCCACCACCTTCATTAACGGCAATAACAGATTCAGAAATAGCAGCTTTTTTGACTATTGCACTCGCAATAACCTCTTTAGGGAAAAGCTCATTAATTGTTTTTTTTGCATAATCAGAAGCCTTAAGATTTTGTTTTTTTAGGGAAACTAATTGACCAGTTAATTCTTTTTTTTGATGTATTGGATAATCGCCACCATCATAGTTTTGAGTAACTATTTGTTCTATTGCTCCATTATTATCAAAGTCGTTTATCCAAATTTTCATAGGATGACCCTCTTTAGGTTTGTAGTGAAGGTTTGTGCCTTGATTACCAAGGATTAAGTCTTGATCTCCATCATTATCCAAATCTGCAACTTCAATTGCATTCCACCACCCGTGAAGGCTATCTAGGGAAGTTTTCATTTTAGAAAGTCTACGTCCAGAATTTTTAAAAACTTTAGGAGTATCCCATTCAGATACGGTAATCAAATCTTTTTTTGAATCTCCATCTAAATCTATCCAAATAGAAGAAGTAACCATACCCGCATCTTTTAAATCATAGGCTAATCTTTCTGTAGCATCTATAAACGTTCCATCCCCTTGGTTTTCTAAAAAAAGATGGTCAGGATTAACACCATATACGCCTACAACACTTCTTGAGCCAATAAAAACATCTATATCGCCATCATTATCAAAATCTAAAGGTGATATAGTTGAAATATTTTTAAATGTAGAGGGAAGATTTTTTTGGTATGCAGAAAAGTTTCCCTTACCATCATTTATGTAGAGACGAGGACGATAACTTCTTTGTTTACGCGTATCATTGCCTCCAGTACCTACCATTAAATCTTGGTCACCATCCCCATCGGCATCAAAGAACGATGCAGTAGTATCTTCATATTCTTTATCTTTAGAGAAAGAGGTTTGATTTTTTAGGATGAATTTACTATTGTTTTTATGAACATATATTTTCCCAATTTGCCCTTGAGCTCCACCAATATAGATGTCTTCATTACCATCTCCATTAATATCTGCAACAGCTAACGATGGTCCTTCTTGAGATAATTTTTTATAAATAAGACCTTCATAATCAAAATCAACATGACTATTTTCTTTATGCGCTATTAAATTGTTGACAGAGGTTTCTTTTAAAAGAGTTTTTTTGATTTTTTTTGATGGAATTTCATATGTTTCAACTGCATCTTTTTGTTTTAAAGATAAGGTCTTATTTGCGGTCACATCAACTAGCTTTATAGTCTTATTATTTGGCCAAATCACCCTAATAGAATCTAATTTGTCAAATGTACCTAAGCCAATTGTCATGGTATAATCCATAGAAGATTGAAAACCTCTAGAAGGAATTAATTCTTGATTTACAATATTTTTCCCAAAATAAAGAGTTGCCGAAGTGCCAATTGCAAAGGGGTTTATAGAATCGCCTTTAAATTGAATTCTAATGAAGTTATTATCCTTCATTGAATCCGTATTGTTTTTGTAAATGAATGTTTCTGTGTTTACATTATTGATAACCAAATCTAAATCCCCATCATTATCTAAGTCTCCATAAGCTGCTCCATTAGACCTTGAAGGTAAATCAAACCCCCAGTCTTCATTTGCATTATCAAAAGTAATATCCCCATTATTTTTATAGGCATAATTTGGTTGGGGTTTAATAGGCATTTTATTAATAATAGAATCAATAGATTCTTTACGCCCCGTAAGCGCCATTTTTTGAATGATATCATTGGCAAAAAAGTCAACAAAATCTAAATCAGTTAGGTCATGGTTAATACCGTTTGTAATAAAGATATCTTTTAGACCATCATTATCCATATCAAAAAGAAGACCTGCCCAGCTCCAATCAGTAGCTTCAACTCCGCTATAATATGCTACCTCAGAAAAAGAGCCGTTTCCATTATTAAGTTGTAAGGTATTCTGTATATATTGTTGATAAAAGTCTTTTTGTTGCTTTAATTCAAATATATTGTGCCCTTCAAACTCCATAACACTTTTTACTCTTTCGTCAGCTTCAGGAAGCATATCAGTGATAAAGATGTCATTATTACCATCATTATTAATATCTCCAACATCAATACCCATTGCAGAAAGGCTTAAATGTGAAGTCCACTCCTTTATTTCTTCTGTGAATGTTCCATCTTTTTGATTTATATATAAATAATCACGTTCATAAAAATCATTAGACACATATATGTCTGGATATAAATCTTTATTAATATCAGTGACCAATACACCAAGACCAAAACCAATTAAACTACCGTAAATTCCAGCCTCTTTGCTAACATCTACAAATTTTCCATTATCATTACGTAAAAGCATATCACCTACACCTCTAAATATATGAGGCACCCCTTCCCAATCTTGTGCTCTTACCTCTCTTTGCTCTGCATAGCCTAAACTGCTTACAGGAATGTTACTATTGTTTAAAATATAAGCATCTAAGTCTCCGTCTTTATCATAATCGAAAAATGAAGCGTGGGTAGAAAATCCTGTTTTAGTTAAGTTAAACTCATTAGCTTTTTCTGTAAAAGTTAAGTCACCGTTATTAATGTATAAATCATTGTCATGATTGTTACCTTCAAGATTGCCAGCGTTGCTTACATATATATCTAGAAGACCATCAGCATTAATATCTACCATTACGACTCCTGTAGACCAAGGTTTGTTTCCTGTAATTCTAGCTTTTTCAGAAATATCTTCAAACTTTAGGTTGCCTTTATTTAAATAAAGTTTATTTGGCACCATGTTGCCCGTAAGATAAATATCTACCAAGCCATCATTATTTATGTCCCCTAGAGCAACGCCGCCACCATTATAGAAATTACGATATTTAAAAATGTTGAATTTTTTTTGATTTTCTACTTTATTTATAAAATCTACTCCAGTTTCATCAGACTTTAGCAAAGTAAATAGTGTCTCTTTTAAAGGTTTTTTAATTTTTTGGTTCTCTTTACTATGATTACACGATAGCGTGAGTAATATCGCAAGCATAGATGATAGGTGAACAATTTTTAATTTAACGGATTTCACACTTCAATTTTTTTAATTCAGCACTGTCCAATATAATATTGACAGAATCAAATTTAAGTAGTTTACTTTGTAATGTATATTTAAATTTTCTTAAGATTTAAGAAAGCTATACTTAAATATTACGTTTATTATTAAAAAGAAATAGGCTATCTAACTTAGATAGCCTATTAATTATATAACCTGTAAATGGATAATTTTAGTATCCTGGGTTTTGTTGTAAATTAGGATTAGCCAAAACATCAGCAATTGGGATAGGGAAAATCTCTAAATCAGGATTACCTGCTTCTTTAAGATTCCACGCTCTTGTATATTGCCCAAATCTAATTAAATCTTGGCGTCTAGTAGTCTCAGCATACATTTCTCTACCTCTTTCTGCTAATAAATCAGCTTCTTGTACTCCAGATAGCATAGATGCTCCTCTAGTACTTCTTAATTCATTTATCATTGCAGTTACATCAGTACCCATTCTAAACATAGCCTCAGCTCTCATTAAATAAGAATCTGCAAATCTATATTTTACAATGTGTGTTCTTCTATCTCCACCTTCTTCATTGGGGTGGTATTTTAACATTCTTGTACCATCTGTTTCTAGAACAGCATTATCTGCTGGAGCAGTGTATTCTGCTTTTGAAACTTCTTTTGTGAATACCAATGGAACACCATCTACATTGTCTCTTGCAGCCAGAGGAGTACCATCTTGCTCAAATTGTTGTCCAATTAAGAAACCATAACCAATACCAAGATTGTCTTCATTTGCAGTTGCAGGATCTGGAACCCAACCTCTACGTTCTTCTTGCCCATCTCCAACATAATTAGTATCTGGGTCACCTTCAAATAATTCATAGAATTCAGATAATGTAGCAAAACCATTCCAACCACCACCAGAGTTTCCAGGAGAGTTTAAGTTGTAATGTAGCGTAGGCCATATTCTTGGACCTGCATCAGCAGGAGACCACCAAAGTGTTTCTACATCATTACTAGGTCTAAAAATATCAAAGAAATCTCCTGATGCAGCAAGACCATATCCGTCAGCAGCTATAGCATCAACCGCATTAATTACAACTTGCATATCAGCAGCATCTGGCGCTGTACCAAGATAGATATGCTTATTTAAGTGAACTTTAGCTAACAAATGATTAGCTGCGGCTTTAGTTGGAGAAGATTTGGACTCAATGTCATTACCAGCGCTTACCGTAGGTAGTCCTGCAATAGCGTCATTTAAATCTGAAATTATAAAATCTAGTGCAGCTTGCCCAGTTAACACTTCAGGAATGGCACTATTAGGTAAATCTACATCTCTAAAGGGAACTTGTCTATACATATCTAATATCCAATGCATAGCCCAAGCTCTATAAAAACTTGCCTGAGCTTTTAATTGCGTCACATCACCACTAGAAGTATTAGTGCTTTGTTCATTTAATATTAAAGTAGCATTAAGTGTAACGCTATTAAGATTTTGCCAGCATCGTACAACATCTTGCAGTTCTGCATTCCATGAATGTCTATGTATAGCTAACCATCTTCCGTTATCACCCCAATCTGTTCCACGTGTAGCAACAACATATTCATCCGTAGACACTTCATTTAAAGCATATAAACCGTCTTGATTACCTAAATCTCCACCGGCAACAATGTTAGAGATATTTGTTATTTCACCTTGAATATCTTCTACTCCAGCAAATCCATCTGATTGAATTATGGAATCAGTAGCTTCAATCTCTAAATCTGTACAAGCCTGAGTGGCTAGTAAAAGAATCCCTACTCCTAGGGTTTTGGTTAATCTTCGTTTTAACAAATCTTTTTTCATAATTTTTTTTTTAAAATGTAACATTAACTCCAAGACTAAAAGTTCTTGGTCTTGGATAAGAAAGATAATCTATCGAAGCAGATGGCAATCCGTTCGCTGGAATATTTGATGTGCTAACTTCTGGATCAATTCCACTGTAACCAGTAAGTAAAAATAAATTTTGTCCAATAGCACTTAAACGCATGCTCTTAAATGTTCCTTCGCCACTTAAAGGTACGTTATATGAAATTGATGCAGTCTGAAGCCTTACAAAATCTCCTTTTTCCAAGAAGAATTCATTAGGATTTGTAGCCGAAAGAATAACACCTTCTTCAACAACACTTGTTCTATTATTTCTACTTCCAAGTTGAGGTGATGCGAAAAGGGCATTATCTGTATTATTATATACATAAAATCCAAATTGTCCTGAAAAGAATAAAGAGGCATCCCAATTTTTATAAGAAGCAGTAGTAGAAAAACCTGACACTATCGTTGGTAGACCAGATTTATCTAAAATAGTAGGATCGGTGGCTACGTTAAAGTTTTCATCTACTTCACGCAAATTATAAGTAAATAATGATCTACCATTAGAAAGCACTTGGGTTGTAGCTCCGGTTAGACCCTGTCCAAATAAATTACCTGCTTGTAAATCCGGACCAGCATAGTCAGTAAATTCATTATCATTAAAAGCAATGTTAAAGTTTGCATTCCATGTAAAATCCTCATTTCTTACAATATCATAATCAAGACCAATTTCAACACCCTGGTTTAATATAGTGGCATCTACATTGGTAAAATTAAACGCAAAGTTTGCTGGTTGAACTGCTGGTAAGTTCAATAATACATCCGTTGTTTCTTTTCTATATAAATCTATACTTCCCGAAAAACGATCATTGTTTATACCAAAATCTATACCAAGACCATATTGAGTAGTTTCTTCCCATTGAAGGTCAGCATTTGAAAAGGCTACTTGAGTATTTGCAGGGGCAGATATTACCGAACCTGCGTTGATGCCTAATGCATTAAATCGTGTTCTATTAACAAATTGACCAAAACCTAGCCCGTCTTGGTTACCAGTTATACCATAATTTAATCTTAACTTAAGGGTTGAAAAGGTTTCTTCATTAATAAAATCTTCTTGATTTAATTTCCAAGCGAATGCAGCTGATGGAAAGTAACCATATCTATTGTTTGGACCAAACCTTGTGGATCCATCAGCTCTCAATGTAGCTGTAAAAAGATATTTATCATTTAAGGTATAGTTTACCCTCCCAAAAAATGACTGCAATTCGTCTGTATTATTAAAAGTGTCCACAGTAAATGCTTGCAAACCAATATTTGGAGGTGGTAAATTTGTTTCATTTGGTTCAGGGAAAAGTTCTAAAACTCTAAACTGCCTTCCTAAACCTTCTTCGTTTGTAATTACACCAATACCATATCCTTGAGCGTTACCTACTAGATTTCGGGTATCGTTAAATGCCTGTCTTGTAGCTCTTGCTATACCATTTAAATCTCCAGTTCCAAAGCCTTGACCCAAAAGGTTCTCTCCATTCCTATTAAAATCTTGAAATGAGTAACCAACCAATGCATCAATTCTAGAATTTTCAAATTCCTTTTTATAATTAACAGTAACTTCTAAAAGTTTGTTTTCTGTATTTAAATTACTAACAGCTGCACGACCATTATTTTCTGCACCATTACCTAGAGAAAGAATTTGAGGTCCTACAACTTGAGCTCTGGTAGATTCTGATTTATCTAAACCTAAATTAACTTTCACTGATAACTCGTCTGTTAAATCATAATCAAGAGATAAGTTACCTAAAAACCTATTAGTATTTGTATTATCATCATAAAAAGCCAATAGATTTGCAGGATTCCTATCAGGAGAAACATCAATAGATGGATTCGCAGCTAGGGTAGGATTAGAATAATACGTAGACGCTAACAAATCACCATTACTTCCAGCCGTTCTACTTATAAAGGGTACTCTATCGTTTACTCTAGAAAGAGTAGTTTGCAATCCTACTTTTAGTTTGTCGTCAAAAAACCTTTGATTTACATTGACTCTTCCCGTAATACGTTCTAAGTCTGTGTTTTCAATGATACCAAATTGTTTAGCATACCCAAAAGTAGCTCTCACATTACCACTTCCGTAATTCTGAGAATAAGATAAATTATTATCAGTTGAAGCAGTTGTTCTAAACAAGAATTCTTGCCAATCTGTAGCACCACCGAGGTTTGCACCACCTCTTTCGATAAATTCGTCTGTACTTAAAAGGTCAAGACGATTAGCAACAGTAGCTATGTTTAAATTGCTACTAAAACCCCATTGTCCTTGTGATCCACCACCTTTTCCAGATTTTGTGGTAATAACAATAACGCCATTTGCACCTCTAGAACCATAGATAGCAGTTGCAGAAGCATCTTTAAGGATACTCATACTTTCAATATCATTTGGATTTAAGAAGTTTAATGGATTTCTAGAGCCACTAGACCCAGCACCAATATCTGAACCAGAAGCTGAAACCTCTTCATTTGAAACAGGCACACCATCTACTACGAACAAAGGGCTATTATTCCCTCTCACGGAACTAGTACCTCTAATTCTTAAAGCAATGCCGGCACCAGGCTCACCACTAGATTGAGTGATTTGGACACCTGCTGTTTTACCTTGGATTAGTTGTTCTGGTGAAGAAATAATACCGCCATTAAAATCTTTTGCCGATACCGAGGCAACAGCACCTGTAGCATCTTTTACGGTTGTAGAACCGTAGCCTATTATCACAACTTCATCAAGAGCCTGCGCATCTTCTTGAAGCGTAGCATTGATTGTAGTTCTGCCGTTTAAAGTTGTTTCAAAAGTTTTGAAACCAATGTAACTGAATACTAAGGTAGCATCATTTGATACATTGTTAAGGGTGTAATTGCCATCAAAATCGGTCTGGGTACCATTAGTTGTTCCTTTAACTAGAACACTTGCACCTGGCAATGGCCCCGAAGCATCAGAAACTGTACCCGATACTGTCTGCGCTTGCGCTGTACCGAAACAAATAAATGCTCCTAACAAAAACAAGCTTTTAAGTAGCGTAATCTTCATAAATAATTAATTTTAAGTTTAGTTAATTTAAATTCAAGAGTTAAACATATATAAAAATTATGTTAATTTCCCGTCATTTAAGAACTACAGCTTTCGAAAACGATTTCGTGTTAATAACTTCTTGTTATTGTCAGATCAATAATTCTTTACTTAGAAAAATACATATTTCATAAATATGACGCGAAATATATGCAAATTCAATGGAAATATCTCAAAATTTTATTTTTTTGTTTTTAAAAGTATTTAATTTATAATAGGGATGAACATGCTTTAAAAAATTGGATTATAGTTAAGTAGTTTAACTTTTTTATAGAGAAATCAGATTAAATTCTAACCTTAAAATTAGTATTGAAAAGAAATGCTTAAGAAAAAAATAACACTAAAACATATAGCGAGAGAACTTGAGGTTTCTATTTCTACTGTATCAAAAGCACTTAAGAATAGTGAAGAGATAAGTAGGGAAACTAAAGAGAAAATACAGGCATTTGCAAAATTGTATAACTACAAGCCAAACAATATTGCAATAAGTTTAAAGAATAAAAGAACAAAAAATATTGGAGTAGTAATACCAGACATTGTTCATCATTTTTTTACCACTGTAATTCGCGGAATTGAAAAGTATGCAAATAGCAAGGGTTACAATGTAATTGTTTGCCTTTCGGATGAATCATTTGATAAAGAAGTGATAAATATGGAGATGCTGGCAAATGGTAGTATTGATGGATTTATAATGTCATTATCCGCAGGTACAGAAGAGAAAGGGGATTATAATCATTTGAAGGAAGTTACAAGCCAAGGTATTCCTTTAGTTTTATTTGATAGAGTTACAAACGAGGTTGAATGTGATAAAGTGGTTATTGATGACCAATTGGGAGGTTATATTGCTACAAAAAAATTAATCGACGAAGGAAGAAAAAAAATAGCATTACTCACAACCCATGACTATTTCAGTGTTAGCAAGAATAGAAATGAAGGATACCGTAAAGCGCTTTTAGATTCAGGATTAAAGGTTGAGGAAAAGTATATATTGAAACTTCCCTATATGGATGTTGATGAAGAAGCTATAGCTGACTTTTTTGATGGTATTGATGCTGATGCTGTTTTAAGTGTAAATGAAATTTTTGGAATTCATGGAATGAAAGTTCTACAAAAAAGTGGACATAGAATTCCAGAAGATATTTCGGTTATTGGCTTTACAGATGGCTTGCTAGCTAAATATGCATATCCAAGTATAACCTCAATAGCGCAGCATGGTGAGCGAATGGGAGAAACAGCTGCAGAAATGCTAATTCAAAAAATTGAAAGCGAAGAAGAAGAGGAAACCTATCAAACTAAAATTTTAGAGCCTACTTTGATAGAACGTAACTCTACTA
>CAYTRI010000055.1:2167-15561 GCA_964440105.1 uncultured Flavobacteriaceae bacterium | reverse complement strand
TCATATCCAAACATCATTTTAAAAGAAGGACTCATATATTCTGTACCTTCTTGTATGAGCCAATCCCAATAACCAGCCATTGTAGATTCTAAAACTTGCTCAAATGCAGTGTTTTGATATGCGTATTTTTGTTCTGCTTCTTGAATATCACTTACATCTCTCCAACTACCTATAAAATGGCTTAGTTTTCCATCCTTATTATAAATGGCTTCAGCATTTAAACGAATAGGGATTTCTCCTCCTCCTTTTTTAATCACTACTCTTAAGGCGTTACTAATTTTACCTTCTCGCACCAACTCTTTTCTATCCTCTTTAGATTTTAGAGCATAGTCTGGATGCATAATAGAGGCAATAGGAACATTTATTAGGTCGTCTATAGAGCTGTAATTTAACTTCTCTATTAGTTTTTTGTTACAGTTTAATATGTTGCCTTTTAAATCGATACTCACAAACATATCTGGAGCATTATCGTAAAGTTTTCTGAATTCTGATTCGCTATTTTTTAAGGCTTTTTCAACTTTTTTCAGCTCATTAATATCAATAAAACTAATAACAACACCATCTATGGTTTGATTAACATTATAAAAAGGAATAGTTCGCTGTAAGAACCAATTTCCTTCGCTATCTGAAACCTCTTTTTGAATATATTTACCAGATTTTAGTACTTCTTCTGCAATTTCTAAAATCTCTTTGCCACTATTTCCGAAACTGTTTGAAAAATGCTCAAGAGGGCGCTGAATATCATTTTCTCTAAGGCTAAAGTATTTTCTTATTGTAGGAGTAAATTTTCTAACCCTCATTTCCCTATCTAGGAAAATAGTTCCTATATCGGTGCTCTTTAAAAGGTTGTCCATGTCTACATTTACCGTAGCTAAATCCTCAACCTTTTGCTGTAATTCTGCATTTACCGTATGTAATTCTTCATTTACACTCTGCAACTCTTCATTGGTACTTTGTAGTTCTTCGTTAGCAGACAATAATTCTTCATTTGCCGCTTGCAGTTCTTCATTACTGGTTTCTACTTCTTGTAATAGTGTTTGTAAGTTTTGTCTAGTGTCTTTTAGTTCAGCCTCTAATTCAGCCACATGAATGTTGGAGTTATTTGCTGTATAATCTTCAATAGAAATAGCAGTGCTTTCCTGCTCTTCTTTAGGAAAAAATAAAATGAGATAATTAGATTCTTCTTGGGACAGCCCCATTGAAAAAGGGCAAATTAGTAGGTCTACAACAAGAGTTTTGGAATCTTGTTTAAACTTAATGGAGTTGAACTTAATCTTCTCATGGTTTTTATTAACCTTTCTTATTGCTAAACTTATTGCTGAAGACACATTTTCTGGCACCATTTTTAGCAAATTAACGCTAAAACCCCTTTCGGGTAATTCGATATAATTTTTGAATTCGCCTATTGCATTTACAATATTATATTGATTATCAATGCGCACTCCAGCTACGCCCAACTCATCTGCTATGGTTTCATTCATAGCCTCATACATCCTATTTTCTGCTAATTTTTTTTGAGCTGTTTGCGGAGTAAAATTTCTGGCGGGAGCCATATTAGGATAATTCAAAACCTCCATACCTAAAGTACGAGCAGGATGAAGATTGCGATAAATCTTAAGTTTTCTATTAATTTCTTTAAAAACCTTTTTATAGTCACCAACAGTCTCACTAGAGCCAAGAACTAATACGCCATTAAGGTTCAAGGAATATTGTAAAATACCAATGATGCGTTTTTGCGCTATGGGTTGCATGTAGATAAGAAGGTTTCTACAAATACTAAGATCCATTTTGTTAAACGGCGGGTCTTTTAGTACATTATGGTGGCTAAAAATGACCATTCTACGAATACTCTCTTTTATTTGGTATTCATCACCTTTTTTTAAGAAGTTTTCGTTCAATCGTTTCATTGATACATGCGCTACAATACTTTCTGCATATAAGCCCCTGCTTCCAATTTCTAAATGTGTTTTTTCTAAATCTGTCGCAAAAATTTTAACTATACATTTTTTCTTTTGCCTAGAAAGCTCTTCATTTAATAAAATAGCCATGCTATAAGCTTCTTCTCCAGTGCTTGTGCCTGCACACCAAATTTTTATGGTGTCATCATTAGATTTAGATAAGACTATTTTAGGAATAACTTCTTTTTGTAAAACTTCCCAAACTTCTGGATCTCTAAAAAAGCTAGTTACACCAATTAGAAATTCGCGAACAAGAATATGGCATTCATTAGCATTCTCATACAAGAAGTCTTTATAATGAGAAAGCTCATCAAGCTTATTCATTCCCATTCGTCTAGAAATCCTTCGTACTAATGTTGGTCTCTTATAATGTTCAAAATCAAAATTGGTAAGGTGATTCAAATGTTTAAGAATCTTTAAAATAGTGGGCTCTTGCTTCTCAATAATTTTTTCTAAATCACCAGTTGCATCAGGATGTTCTATATAGTTAATAAGTTCGCTAGCTAAACTCTCAACAGGCAAAACATAGTCAACTAAGCCGGTGTTTAAAGCACTTTGGGGCATACCATCAAACTTTGCCTGCACAGGACTTTGAACCATTACCATGCCGTTTAGTTCTTTTATGTTACGAACGCCGCTAGTGCCATCGCTTCCAGTACCGCTTAAAACTATTGCAATAGCCTTTTCTTTTCGCTCTTTAGCAAGTGACCTAAAGAAGATGTCTATGGGTAAATTTAGTTCGTTAGTGGTGGGTTTATTGGTAAGAATTAATTTACCACCAGAAAGAGTCATGTTTTTTTTAGGTGGAATTAAGTATACTTTTCCAGGCTCAACCGTAGTATTATTTTTTACTTCATCTACAGGGAGGGAAGTATTTTTCCCAAGAAGTTCAGCCATATGACTTTTATAGTCTGGACTTAAATGCTGTACAACTACAAAGCTATGATGACATTCTGAAGGGACATGATCAAAGAAAGCTTTTAATGCTTCAAGCCCTCCCGCGCTTGCACCAATACCTATAATTGAAAAATTATCAATATGATGTTTTGGTGCTATTTTATGACCATTTGAGGAAAAAATAGAATTTTTGGTATCCTTTGCCATATTAAAATATAGGTGGTTGGTCTTGATAAATACTAAAATGCAAAACCATAAATTTAAGCAAAATCCTACAAATCTTCAAAAAAAGGATGACGAAGAAAACTATACAGATAATTTAATCAAGGGCTTAGTAAGTCGTTATATTTTTTAGTATCGTTAAGAAGTTCGTTTGCAGATAAAATGGCATCGTCGTTTTTTAGGTTGTAATTGTAAAGTCCAGCTCTATAGAAATAGCGTTTTATTATTTCGTCTTCGAGCTTTTTAGTAATTTCTTTTTTATAGGTTTCTAATGCTGAAATTTTCCCGCGATTTACCGCAAAAAGCAATTCTTTGTATTTGTCTTGAACTTCTGTGCCTAAAAGAGAATCGTCTGAATTTAAAGTTTCTTCTAAAAGTTTTTCTGTCTTGGTCTTAAATGAAAAATCCTTACTATTTGCAAAGCTTTTAAAGTCTTTGTAATGAGACTCAGATAACTTGAAATCTGCCACGGTATTAAAAGTGTTTTTATAGTAGAAATCTGTTGCAAAATCAAAGATTACATTATTTCCTAATAAAGCTCTTGTTAATGCATTTGATTTAGTTGAGGTAATCTCAATATCTGGCATAACACCACCGCCATCCTCGACCACCCTTCCATTTTTGGTTTTAAATTGATTGAAATCTGTTGTTCTAACCGCGTTGCCCTCTTTATCTCTATTCCAATAATCTAAAGATTGGATGCATCTTCCTGAAGGCGTAAAATATCTTGAAATAGTAACCTTTAATTGTGTTCCATAGGTTAGTTTAAGAGGTCTTTGAACCAATCCCTTACCAAAACTACGAGCACCCATAATAACAGCTCTGTCCAAATCTTGCAAACTGCCTGAAACAATTTCGCTTGCAGAAGCACTACTACCATTTACCAAAACTACGAGCGGAATTTCTAGGTCTTCTGCCTTGTTTTTGGTTTTATAAGTTTGATTAAATTTTTTGACCTTAGATTTTGTGGTTACTATTAATTCTCCCTTTGGCACAAACAAGTTGGTTACATTAATAGCTTCAGACAATAAGCCGCCAGGATTGCTCCTTAAATCTAAAATTAGTCGAGTAGCACCTTGTCCTTTTAAATCTTGCAATGCAGATTTAGTTTGGCTAGATGCCTTTCTATTAAACTTAGCTAAAACAATATAGCCGGTTTTGTCATCTACCATGTTATAATAAGGAACAGCGTCTACCTCAACACCTTCGCGAGCTATAGTTGTAGTTTTTGTAGCACCTTGTCTTGTATAGGTGACTTCAACGGTGCTATTTTTTGCTCCTTTGAGTAGTTCACTTGCATTGTCATCAAAATCTGAAACTGCTATTTCGCCAATTTTAATAATCTCATCACCGGCTTTAAGTCCAGCTTTGTCAGCAGGATAATCTTTGTAGGGTTCTACCACAACCAGTTTGTCATCATACGAACGCACCAGAGCACCTATTCCAGAATATTCGCCAGCATTATTAATTTTATATCCTTCAACATCCTGTTCATTTAGAAACTTGGTATATGGATCAAGCTCATCTAACATATTCTTTATAGCAGAATCCATTAATTCACCAGGGTTGGTTTCATCAACGTAATTCATATTTAATTCCTTGAAAAGTGTTGTGAAAATTTCAATCTGCTTAGCAATTTCAAAAAAGTCACTTTTAAAACTACTTCCAGCTATAAAAATTACAACTGCAAAAATTGGAACTAAGATTTGTTTTTTATAAAGATTTCTCATGAAGATTTTTTTCGTAAAACTTTTTAAGAAGGCCCTTCATTTTTTCATCAACAATTTGATAGTCGGGCATTTCTTTACCAAGATATAAAATCATGAACGCAAAACTTCCCTCAATGTTGTTAAAAACTAAGTGCTTGTTTAAGCGATAAGCCTCTCTCATTAGGCGCTTAATACGGTTTCTATGAACCGCTTTTCTAAAGCTTTTTTTAGGAGCTATTACCCCAGTTTTTATAATAGAATTATCCTCAAAAACAGTTTTTAAATATATAAGCTTTAGCGGAAAATTATTGATGCTTTTACCCTCTTCAAAAAGCTGCTCAATGAGTTTTTTGCTTTTAAGTTTTTCTTTTTGTGGGAAGGAAAAATCTAAAGTATTATCCCCTTCAGAAGATGTACTAAACTTATCGAGATTGGAGTTCAATTGGTTTATTGTGGTGTTTTCTGAGGATTGTCCCCTTGAGGGGACTTTAGGGGTGTTTATCATATGTTTATTGATAGTTTCTTGTATACTCAAAACTACACTAAACATATTCTTTTTTACATCTGTATCAGAAAAGCGAATAAATTTCACTCCTTTTTCTTCAAGCTCACCTTGTCTTTTGGAATCATATTCGTATTTAAAATCATGCGAATCACCATCAATTTCTATTGCTATTTTAAGTTCATGACAATAAAAGTCCACAATAAACTCTAAAAGAGGTACCTGACGATGAAACTGAACTCCAAAAGCGCGCTGTTTTATTTTTTCCCAAAGAAGAACTTCCCCCAGGGTGCTGTTTTTTCGCAACTGTCTAGCAAATTCTTTTAGCTTGGGATTATATGGAATTATGTCATTTTTCATTTTACACCCCTAAAGTCCCCTCAAGGGGACAATAGTTGCTCTAAATTAAGAAATCCGCAATAGGCAGAACCTAAGCGGACTTTAAATACTTTTTGTTTTATAGAATTATTTGGCTATTCTGGTTGATAGGTATTATTTTCTTGATTTACATCTGCCATCAATTTTGATGGATCAACTAAAATACCTGCAACACTTTCTATTGGCTTATCTATAACCAACTCATAGGTAGGACTCGCCCAAGCCCAGTCATTAGCAACTGTTCTCTTTAAAGATGGATATGGATTTTCTTTTTCTCCACGCATCATGCGCAACGGAACATAGTATGTTTCTTGGTTTCCAGCCGCATCGACAACCAAAATATCTAAAGGCATAGGCATTAACCCAATGCGCTCTAAAACGATTTTAGTTTTACCATTTTCACCAACAACTTCCTTTATTCCATAATCTATGGTATTGGTGGTTTGCGCCCAATCCATTAAATACCAATCTAACTCCATTCCAGAAACTTTTTCTGCAACACGCTTAATGTCGTTTGGAACAGGATGCTTGAATTTAAAATCGTCGTAATACCTTCTAACAGTTTCCATTAGTTTATCTTGACCAATCACATAACCAAGTTGTGATAAAAAGATAGCGCCCTTGCTGTATGCTGCTATTCCGTAAGGAGTGTTCTCGCTATATCTATCTGCGTGGGTTGTTTGTGGTTGTTCTTTGCCAGAGTTTACGAGATAGTAATAACTTCTGTAAGAACCCTCAAAAGGATTGTCCTTATTCTTTTCTAAGATTTCATTACTACATAAGGCAGAAATAAAAGAAGTAAAACCTTCGTCCATCCACTCATGTTTTGCCTCGTTTGTTGCTAAAACATGCTGAAACCAAGAATGCGCAAGCTCATGTATCATGGTGCCAATAACACTACCTGGCTTATCACCACCTGTTATTAAAGTACTCATAGCATACTCCATTCCCCCATCTCCTCCTTGTATTACAGAATATTGCTCATACGGATATTGGCCAATATTTTTATTAAAAAAACGCATAGCCTTTTCTGTTAAGGGCTGCACTTCCTCCCAAGTTTCTTTATACTTTTCATCATTCTTGTATAAAAAATGTAGTGTTGGACCATTTTCCATCTGTAACACATCGTGTACATATTCTGGGTCCGCAGCCCACATAAAATCATGTACCATTGGAGCTTTAAAATGCCATGTTAGTGTCTTTCCTTTTGTTTTCACTTTAGTTCCAAGAGTTTCGTACCCATGACCAATTTCGTTTGGGTTTTGCAGATAACCAGTGCCGCCAACTGTGTAGTTTTTATCAATAGTAAGCTTAACATCAAAATCTCCCCAAACACCATGAAATTCGCGAGCTATATATGGATTTGGATGCCATCCTTCAAAATCGTACTCAGCTAATTTTGGATACCACTGACTCATAGATAAGGCAACGCCGTCTTTATTATTTCTTCCAGATCTTCGTATTTGAACAGGAACTTGGCCTTTAAACTCCATCTGAAAAGTAGTTTTACCACCAGGAGGAATAGGCTTAGCTAAGTCAACCACTAGAATAGTGCCCTCTTCGTTATAAGCAACATTTTGTCCATCTTGGGTTAAGGATGTAGCATGTAAATACCCAATTTCACTATCTGATAATGACGCTATGCGACTTTTCTTGTCCGCCGTTATCATTCTTCTGTCGGGGTCTGCAATATTTTGCAAACGCATATCCATTTCACTTCCTGGCTGAAAAGCATTGAAATACAAATGATAATAAACACGTGTTAATTCGTCAGGAGAGTTATTGGTGTACACTAATTTTTGTGTGCCTGTGTATTGGTAATTTTCAACATCCATGTTTACTTCCATAGAATAATCAACATGTTGCTGCCAATAACCTGTATTATTTTGAGCAAGCAGTGATGTTATTCCGCATAGAAGGATAAAGACAATTTTCTTGACTAGTTTAATCATATTATTCGGCGTTTGCGTCTAAAGTTAATTTTCCTTTTGAGACATTTTCAGCTAAAATTAGTGCGTTGTAGGCATTAACCATTTTCCCTGATTTAGAAATTTCTGAAAACGATTTACTGTTTGATGGGTCTCCAGCTATAATTACAGAAGCTTTTGAACTTAGTCCAGATTGCATGATTACATTTTTAACCTGAGAAGCAGTTAAACCTGGATAGTAAGAACGTATTAGAGCAGCAACTCCGGCAACTGCTGGAGCAGCCATTGAAGTACCACCTTGAAAATCGTATTTATTATTGGGCATAGTAGAATAAATATTATCTCCTGGAGCAAAAACATCTACGTTATTGTTTCCATAATTTGAAAAACTAGCTACCATTTTAGAACCGTAAGCTGGCGCTAAAGCACCTACTGTAATTACATTATTACTAATTTCTGAGCCAGCATATTTATGGTCATTTGGAAAATTAGGGTTTGCCGAGTCATCTAGGTTAGCACCATCATTTCCTGCAGCATGTACAATTAACACATCTTTTGATGCCGCATATTTTATGGCGTCATAAACCCATTCTGCATTCGGGGAAAAAGACTTACCAAAACTACAATTAATGATTTTGGCCCCATTGTCAACCGCATACCGTATTCCTAAAGCAATATCCTTATCATACTCATCACCATTTGGCACAGCACGGATACTCATTAGTTGTACATTTTTAGCCACTCCATTTGCTCCTTTACCATTATTCCGTTCTGCAGCTATAATTCCAGCAACATGAGTTCCATGGCTTTCATCTTCTGAACGGCTATCAGGATTACCGTTTCCATAGACTTTATCATTAAAATCGTAAGGCTTATCACCAACAATTCCACGTCCGTTAAACTCTTTATTTAAATTAAAATTAGCTTGTTCAGTAAAATAAGTTACACCCTCGGTTACCTCTTCAATTACTTCATCAATACTATCTGCGTATTGATACATTTGAGAAAGTATACCAACATTTTGCTGCATTTTTTCAGTAGTTGGCTTCATAGCAAGCAACTCCTCTTTTGTATAAGAATCTTTTCCTAAGGCAGCTTTAACCTCTTTATCCGCATTAGTTACTGCTTGCAGAATTTGTTCATACTGCTGTTTGTTTTGGAGTGCTTTTGGGTATTCTTTGTCTAATTTTATTTGAGCTTTACCACGCATAGCAGCATCACCAACACCTAAACGTAACATTCTTACGTACTCTAATTGCTCATTATAAGATTCACCTAAAAAATTGTATCCATGAATATCATCTATATAACCATTATTGTCATCGTCTTTACCATTCCCAGCTTTTTCTCCTTTGTTAGTCCAAAGAACATCATCCAAATCTTCGTGATTTAAATCCATTCCGGCATCTAAAACAGCAACAATCACGGTTTGCCCTCTCTTGTTTCCAATTAGTTCTGAGTATGCTTTATCAACACTCATTCCCGGAATAGTATCAGAAACTAAATCTGTATGGCCCCAGTTTTTTTTCTGAGCATCTGAAAGCTCAACAATTTTTAAAGGCAATGTATCGATATTTTCAACGGGGGTCGTAACTAATGAAGTTGCACCACATCCAGCAAGAAAAAGACTCCCTGTGATAAGTGCAAAAAATGATTTTGAATATGTAGTCATCATAAAAATGTATTTTGAAATGTAATATTAATTGAATAAATCTTGAAACGAAAACAATTCGTTGAGCCGCACTCCTTTTTCGGTATTTTTTAGCGTACATAGCTCATTATGTGCATCGTGCTCAAAAAACAAAACAAATTCGTTTTTTACTGCCTGCTCCATAAACGTAGCTTTTTCATCCATACTCAGTAAAGGTCGAGTATCATAACCAGTAACGTAAGGCAAAGGAATATGGCCAACTGTTGGCATTAAATCCGCCATAAAAACGATGGTTTTTCCTTTGTAATGAATATGTGGAATCATTTGCTTTTCGGTATGGCCATCAATAAAAAGAATATCAAATCCTAACTCAGAATTTTCCAAAAACGAATTTTTACCTCTATTTGTAAACTTGAGTTGCCCACTTTCTTGCATAGGCAACAGGTTTTCTTTTAGAAAAGAAGCTTTTTCCCTTACGTTTGGCTTTGTAGCCCAGTTCCAATGATTTTCATTGGTCCAAAAAGCTGCATTTTTAAAAGCTGGTTCATAACCGGTTCTATCCTTATTCCATTGTATACTTCCACCACAATGATCAAAATGTAGATGAGTCATAAACACATCGGTTATATCGTCTCTATGAAATCCTAATTTATACAACGAACTATCTATAGAATAGTCGCCCCACTGGTAATAATAATTAAAAAATTTATCGGATTGCTTATTACCCATACCTGTATCAATAAGGATTAGTCGGTCGCCGTCCTCAATAAGAAGACTACGCGCGGCAATATCTATCATATTGTTATTATCGGCCGGATTGGTCTTAGACCAAAGCGCTTTTGGAACGACACCAAACATGGCACCACCATCAAGCTTAAAATTTCCTGTTTCTACGGGGTGTAAAGTCATCAACACTTAAAAAGCCTTGCAAAATAAGAAAAGAGACGATAATTGCCTCAAAAACACGTAATTATTGGATGTTTTTTAACAAAGCAGAATAGAAATCGACTTAAAATCTAATAACAAATACAATCTTAAAACCACGAATAGATTTTTGAAATAAAAACATTAAATTCCCAAAAAATATAGTAATGCTAGAGCTCGCAGGAATTATTATTCTAGGAATTATTGCCCAATGGGTTGCTTGGCGACTAAAATTGCCTGCTATTTTGCCATTAATTTTGATAGGCCTGCTAGTGGGTCCCTTAGCTACTTTATATACTGAAGATGGTGCTAAACTTATTGAACCTATTTGGAATGGTGAAAAAGGGCTATTTCCAGGCGATGGATTGTATTATTTTGTTTCGCTAGCTATAAGTATTATTCTTTTTGAAGGTGGATTAACCCTAAAACGTTCTGAAATTGCGACTGTAGGACCAGTAATTACAAAGTTAATAACGCTAGGCTCAGTAGTTACTTTTTTTGGCGCTGGGGTTGCTGCACATTATATTTTTGGCCTTTCTTGGCAAATCTCATTTCTTTTTTCTGCACTTATAATTGTAACGGGCCCAACGGTAATTACACCAATACTTAGAAATATCCCGCTAAAAAAAGATATCTCTACGGTACTCAAATGGGAAGGTATTCTTATTGATCCTATTGGAGCATTAGTTGCTGTATTAGTGTTTGAATTTATAAGTGTTGGTGAAGGAAGTGGCTACACCCAAACAGCATTAATTGAGTTTGGTAAGATTTTATTATTTGGAACAACATTTGGTTTTACATTTGCTCATGCACTAGCTTTTGCAATTAAAAAGAATTTCATTCCGCATTATTTAATGAATGTGGTCTCACTTTCTGTAGTGTTATTGGTTTTTGTAGAGTCTGATGTTTTTGCTCATGAATCTGGACTTTTAGCCGTAGTTGTAATGGGAATGGTTTTAGGAAATATGAACCTTCCCAATCTTAAGGAGCTTCTTTACTTTAAAGAATCTTTAAGTGTTTTATTGATTTCTATATTATTTATACTTCTTGCTGCTAATATCAATATCAGCGATTTAGAATTGTTAATGAATTGGCAAACCGCAGCCCTTTTTGTTCTGGTGGTTTTTGTTATTAGGCCATTAGGGGTTTTTCTAAGCACACAAGGGTCAAATTTAAAATTGAAGGAGAAACTTTTTATTGGGTGGGTAGGCCCAAGAGGTATTGTTGCTGCTGGTATAGCCTCTCTTTTCGGTTCAAAACTTCTTGCAAAAGGAGAGCCTGGAGCCGAGTATATTACCCCTTTAGTTTTTATGATTGTTCTTGGAACTGTATTATTAAATGCTACTACGGCAAGGCTCTTTGCAAAATTGGTTGGAGTATTCTTAACCAAATCCGAAGGAATTTTAATCATTGGAGCCTCTAAGGTGTCTCGCTTAATTGCCAATTATTTGAAAAAGAATAAACGTCATGTTGTTTTAATAGACAACAATCAAACTAATATAGAGAAAGCAAAAAAATTAGGAATAGAAGCAATGACCGCTAATATTTATTCAGATTCATTGACGAATAATATAGAATTAAATGATATGGGTTATTTGATGGCCTTAACCGGCAACTCAGACATTAACCGATTTGCAATAGATAAGTTTAAAAAACAGTTTGGAGAAAACGGAGCATTTAGATTGGTAAATACTGATGAAATGAATGACCCAGAAAACAACCCAGAAGAAGGCTTATTTTCCCATACAGACGATTTTATTAAGCTTACCGATGCTGCTCGTAAATATCCATCTGTAAACGAGATAGAAATTAAGGATCAAGAGCATTACAATGGCCTTATTGAAATTACCAAAGCAGATAATGATATTATTCCACTCTTTCTTAAAAATGCTGAAGACGAGCTTAAAATTATATCAGCATTCAGCAAGGAATTCACAGATATCCAGGAAGGGTATAAACTAGTTTATTTAGGCAAAGTTTTTGATTTTGATGAAGAGGAAGCTTAATCATTAAGTTTTAATACCGCCATAAATGCTTCTTGTGGTACTTCTACATTACCTACTTGACGCATACGCTTTTTACCTTTTTTCTGCTTTTCTAATAGCTTACGTTTACGAGAAATATCACCACCATAACATTTTGCGGTAACATCTTTACGTAAAGCCTTAGTAGTTTCCCTAGAAATAATTTTAGCTCCAATTGCAGCTTGTATAGGAATATCAAACTGTTGCCTTGGTATAAGCTCTTTTAACTTAGCGCACATTTTTTTACCTATAGTAACAGCACTATCTGCGTGAATTAACGCTGAAAGCGCATCCACAGGTTGTGCGTTTAATAAAATATCTACACGGACCAATTTAGATATACGCATGCCAATAGGAGCATAATCGAAAGAAGCGTAACCTTTAGAAACTGTTTTTAACCTATCATAGAAATCAAATACAATTTCCGCTAAAGGCATATCAAAAGTAAGCTCAACACGCTGGGTGGTTAAATATGTTTGATTAGTAATTTGCCCTCTTTTTTCAATACAAAGCGACATTACATTGCCAACAAAGTCAGACTTTGTAATAATAGTTGCCTTTATGTAAGGCTCTTCTACACGATCTATTCCAGAAGGGTCTGGCAAATCTGTTGGATTATTTACTATAACTATTTCATCAGGGTTTTTTCTTGTAAAAGCATGATAGCTAACATTGGGGACCGTTGTAATGACAGTCATATTAAACTCACGCTCCAAACGTTCTTGTATAATCTCCATGTGTAACATTCCTAAGAATCCACAACGAAATCCAAAGCCTAAAGCAGCACTGCTTTCAGGAGCAAAAACCAAAGAAGCATCATTTAACTGAAGTTTCTCCATAGAAGCTCGAAGCTCCTCAAATTCATCGGTATCAACAGGATAAATACCAGCAAAAACCATGGGTTTTACATCTTCAAACCCTCCAATGGCATTTTCGGTTGGTTTGGCTGCATCTGTAATAGTATCTCCAACTTTAACTTCACGTGCATCTTTAATACCCGTAATTAGATATCCTACATCTCCTGCCTTAACACTTTGTTTAATTTCTTGAGTAAGTTTTAATGTACCAACTTCATCAGCAAAATAATCTTTGTTTGTAGCAACAAATTTTATTTTTTGTCCTTTTTTAATTTCACCATTAATAACCCTAAAATAAGTTTCAACACCACGGAAAGGATTGTAAACAGAATCAAAAACTAGAG
>CAYTRI010000055.1:0-2067 GCA_964440105.1 uncultured Flavobacteriaceae bacterium | reverse complement strand
TTACAGGTAAAGTTATTAATACAGAGAATGAGTTAATACCTTTTGCAAATATTCTTCTATTGAATGCGAGTGATTCTACTTTTGTAAAAGGCACCTCTGCATCTGAAAATGGTTTTTTTGAACTTACAGATATTGAAGCAAACTTATACCTCCTTCAGGCTAGTTATGTGGGTAGAGGGTCCAAGCCACTGGCTTTAGATATTAAAAAAAACGTTTCTCTTGGAGCATTAATTATACCATCTGAAATTGAAACTTTAGATGAGGTAGTAGTAACTGCCCGCAGACCAACTATACAAAGATTAACAGATAGATTGGTTTTTAATGTTGAGAATACAGTGGTTTCTCAAGGGAGTTCTTGGGATATTTTGAAAACTACTCCTGGAGTAATTGTGAATCAAGAAGATTTACAAATTAGAGGTCAGAATGCAACTGTGTATTTAAATGATAGAAAAGTACAACTCTCAGGGTCTGAAGTACAAGAATTATTACAAGGACTTACAGGAACAGTAATAAAATCAGTTGAAGTAATTGCGAACCCTCCTGCAAGATATGATGCTGAAGGCGGACCAATCTTAAATATTGTTACGAGTAAAGCTATTGTTCCGGGTTATAAGGGAAGTATAAATGGTAACATTACACAAGCAGTATTTCCAAAATTTAATTTTGGAACCAGTCACTACTACAAAACTGACAAACTTAATCTTTTTGCAAATTATAGCATAAATCCAAAGAAGGAATTAAAGAAGAGAAAAGAAGGAATAAACTTTATAGATGATACCAATTCCGTTTTTTCTACTTGGGATATAAACGCCGAAGAGATTAAAAGAACACTAGCGCATAGCGGAACTTTTATTCTTGATTATGATATTGATGACAGAAACAGTTTAAACTTCACATCAAATTTAAGCTTAAACCCAAATCAAGAAAGACAAGGTTTAATAGATACTGAAATTAGAAATGAACAAAATCAAATTGATTCGACTTTTGTAACCGACAATTTTTCTGATTTAGACAATACCAACGTAGCTTTTGATGTATCTTTTAAAAGAAAGCTAAATAAAGAAGGCGCTCAGTTGTCCATAAATGGTCATTTTACCAACTATGATGAACAACTTTTACAGCAGATAAGCAGCAGGTATTTTGATGGCAGCGAAAACTTTATTAGAGATTTTGGATTCACCACAGATGCCGACCAAAGTATTCAGATTTTTACTGGGCAGTTAGATTACGCCACACCAATAGGAAGCACTTCTTTTGAATCGGGACTAAAATATTCTTCCATTGCGTCGGAGAATAGCATTAATTATTTTAACTTTTTTGGAAATAGTGCTACGGTTGATGCTTCTTTATCTGATGATTTTATTTATGATGAAAAAGTTTATGCGGGCTATTTAAGCCTTGTGAAGAATTGGGAAGCTTGGTCTTTAAAATTAGGACTTCGAGGAGAATTAACGGAAGCTGCAGGAACATCATTAACTTTAAACCAAACTAACACCCAAGACTTTTTTGAAGCCTTTCCTTCATTATATGTGTTATATACGGCTTCTGAGAAACACAGTTTTGCGTTTGATTATGGTCGCGGAATTGAACGTCCTCGTTACAATGATCTAAACCCGTTCAGGTTTTTTGTTAATGAAAATAATTTTGATGAAGGAAATCTTACTTTAAGACCAAGTTTTAGCAACAATTTTAATTTTAATTACACTTTTAATAGTGAGTTTTTTGTAGATTTTTATTATCGAGATAACGGTAGCTTTATAAGTCGTAGACTGGCTTTTCAAGACAATGAAAATCAGACGTTAAGATCATCAAAACAAAACGTTTTAGAAAGCACTTCTTATGGATTAGATTTTACAGTGAGTAAAAGTATTATACCAGCATGGTCCATATACACTTATCTTTCACTGTTCTATGAGGATGAAACCTTTTTGGCGGAAGAAAGTGGGAACCAACCATTTACTAACGATTTAGAGGGGTTTTATCTCTACTTTGGCAACTATCTTAATTTAACTAAAGACGGAACACTAACTGGGGAGGTAACTCTAACACATTTTTCAAATTATTTAT
>CAYTRI010000054.1:2677-15619 GCA_964440105.1 uncultured Flavobacteriaceae bacterium | reverse complement strand
TCCACCTGCTGGTGTGAACATGCTAGACAATGCAGCTATAGGTACCATTACAGATGACGATGCTAACGATCCTACAGAAGGTATTGCTGTTAGCGACTTTACAGTTAATGAAGATGCGGGTACTGCGGAATTTGTTATCAGCTATACAGGTAATACTGTGCAAGATGCATTTAACGTAAACTTTAACGTGACCGATAATACCGCTATTAATCCTGATGATTACACAGTAGCGAATACAGATATATTTGTAACATTCCCTGATGGAACAGTATCAGGTGATACACAAATCGTGACTATCAATATCGTGGACGATGCGATTATTGAAGCTACAGAAACCCTAGATATAACTCTTACATTCGATGCTACTCCACCTGCTGGTGTGAACATGCTAGACAATGCAGCTATAGGTACCATTACAGATAATGATGTAGCAGGCATGAACGACGGTCTGTATATAGATGATTTACAAGTAAATGAACAAACCGGAATGGCCACTGTTACTGTGCGTGTTCAAGGTTTATTTACAGCCTTTAATGTGGACTATTCTACTAATGATGGTGGTGGCACAGCAACGGCAACAGCTGGTGGTGTAGATTACACGGAAACCAACGGAACCTTAGCATTTGCTGAAGGACAAGCAAGCATAACATTCAATGTAGTCATAATCGATGATTGTTTAATAGAAAACACGGAAACATTCTTTGCAGATCTATTAAATGCTCCTGATTTTGTTCCTGTGAGAGATGGCAATGCAACGATTACCATAATAGATGACGAAGAAGCTTTAGCATCTAGTGAGTTTGAGCAAGAAATCACCATTCTTTGTGGTGATGAAGTTCCTGCAGTTCCAGAACTTACCTTCACTGGTGGTAATGGAGATTATCAGGTTGTCTTTAATGAAGTAAGACAAGATGCTACTGATGGTTCTGAAGACTTTATGTTAATTAGAACTTGGGATGTAACTGATTCTTGTGGCAATACAGCTTCTTTTGAGCAAATTATATTCGTATTCCAACCACAACTAGAAGAGGTAACTATAGATATCTGTATTGAAGATGAGCCAATTGACCTTATTAACTATTTACCAGAAGGGTTTGATACAAATGGAACATTTGAAATCCTTGAAGGAGATGTTACAATTAATGGTAGCATGTTTGACCCGCTTGACCATTTACCTGGTGAATACAAAATAGCATACAGCTCTATTGAAGGAGATTGTAAATACTATGTAGACTTTACTATTGTAGTTAACACAGATTGTGTGCCTTGTGGTCGTGGAGAAATTGAAATCTCTGAAGCAGTAACTAATAATGGTGATGGTATTAACGATTACTTTGAAATAAGAGGTGTTGAATTCTGTGAATTTACTTTCGGTGTGCAAATGTTTAACAGATGGGGTGACAAAGTTTACGAGTCTAAAGACTATCGTAATGATTGGAATGGCTCCTCTCCTAGCGGATCCGTAGGGTCCTCAGGAACACTGCCTTCTGGAACCTATTACTACATCATTAGCGCTACAGATAATGAACTCGGCACAACTATAAAACCTTTCAACGGTTTCATTTATCTAGGAACTAAATAAATAGAAAAGCAGCTAATTATGAGCTATAATAGTTACGCATCTAATTTTATCGTAGGAAAAAAACACTTTAACGATACTTTATTCCTACAACGAATTTTAAACCTGTTTAGACGTATAAATTATTGATTATGAGTGTTATTTCGTCAATTTGTATAAGAAATTAACCCCAATTAATTCAAACTAAAAATTAGTTCATAAGAAACTTAACCCATTTTAAATGAAACTTATTAAGACTATTATATTGTTTTTAACCCTTATGCTTACTTCAGTTGTAGGGGCGCAACAATTGCCACAGTTTACGCAATACATGTTTAATACTATATCAATTAATCCTGCCTACGCTGGTAGTAGAGAAAAATTGAATGTAACTGCGTTACATAGACAACAATGGACTGGTGTAGAAGAAAACCCAGTAACTAGTACCTTTTCAATTCATTCACCATTACGTAATGATAAAATCGGTTTAGGATTTACTTATATCAATGACCATTTGGGTTTTGAAGACACAAATTTCATATATGGAGACTTTTCATATACGCTACCTGTTTCTTTTGATGTAAATCTTTCCTTTGGTTTAAAAGGTGGTTTTACAAATTACTCTCGCCCACAGATTGGCGATGGTTCTGACTCAGAATTAGTTCCCGTAAATCAATGGACTCCCAATGTAGGAGCAGGTGTGTATGTTAGTTCAGACAGATGGTATGCAGGGTTTTCTGCACCAAGGTTTTTTGAAACCAATTTTATGGATGGAGAGTTTGAAGGGGTTGGCAATGTAAGTTATTATGCAATTGCTGGAATGGTAATGGACCTTTCCTTAGATTTTAAATTTAGACCTTCTGTAATCTCCAAATTTACCAACGGAGCACCAGCTACTTATGATGTTACCGCTGGCTTTTTAGCATATGAGAAATTTTGGTTTGGAGCATCTTATCGTTTTAATGATGCTTCTAACTTTGGTGGATTTATGGATTACCAAATAAGCAAAGACTTTAGAATAGGTTATGCTTATGACCTTCCGACTGGAGATTTTGGCAGAAGCCTGGGTTCTACAGGCACACATGAAATTATTCTAATTTTCGAATTAGGAGAACGTATAGCAGGAATTTTTAAGTCTCCTAGATACTTCTAAAAAAATAATAACCAACATTATGAAAAATCTAATCAAAAATACTCTATTACTATTGTTCTTGATATCATCTCAAATGATATCAGCTCAATATGGAGCCCAGAAAAAAGGAGATTATTATTTTAGTCAGTTTTCTTATGCAAAAGCAATTCCTTTTTATGAGGCAATGGTTGAAGGAGACTTTAATACTGGTCATGCACACAAGCAATTAGCAGAATGTTATTTACTTATTAGGGATTTTGGTAAAGCAATGCCACATTTTGAGGCAGTAATTAATGATGCTGATATACCTACCGATTATTACTTTAAATATGCCATGGCACTTCATAGTAATGGAAAAACTGATGAAGCAGCCAAATGGCTAAGAAAATATAAGAAGTTCAATAAGAACGACTCCAGAGTAAAACGCTTTTTAGAGGATGGTAATTTTGCTTCAGTAGTATTCAATAGTAGAGAGCGATATGAAATTTCTGAACTAAATTTTAATACCGCTGGTAGTGATTTTGGTACGTTCCTTTATGAAGGAAAACTATATTTTGCTTCAACAAGAGTAGACGAAGGGTCTGATAAAACCTATGGTTGGAATGATGAACCATGGTTAGATATATTCTCAGTTGAAGAAGGAAATTCGAGTTCTGTACCAACACTTTTAAAAGGTGATGTAAATTCTAAATACCACGAAAGTTCTTTGGTTTTTTCAACAGATTACAAGAATGATACTATTATCTATTACACTCGTAATAACTACTTTAACAACAAAGAAGGCTATGGTCTAGAAAAAGACAATAACTTAAAAATCTACAAAGCCGAATTGCGTGATGGTGAATGGGAAACTGTTAAGAGTATTAGAGTAAATAGTGATATGTACTCAACAGGTCATCCTGCCGTGAGTCCAGACCGTAAAAGATTATACTTTGCGTCCGACAGACCTGGCGGTTATGGTGGTACTGATATTTATTATTCAGAAATTCATAAAAGAGGAGGTATTCTAGAACCTGTAAATGCAGGTCCAATTATTAATACTGAAGGAAATGAAATGTTTCCATTTATTAATGCTGAAGGAAAACTGTTCTTTTCTTCAGATGGTCACGTTGGATTTGGACAGTTAGATGTTTTCTCATCTATAGTTGATGTTGATGGAAATTTTGTTGATGTAATTAACCTTGGTAGACCTATTAATAGTTCTGCAGATGATTTTAGTTTTTTTGCAGAGGATAATGGAATTAACGGTTACATAAGTTCTAATAGAAAAGGTGGAAAAGGTAGTGATGATATTTATAGATTTGAGTTTACCCCATCGCTAGCAGTTGAAGGTATAGTGCGTGATGCAATTAACAATCAACCACTAGACAGTGTTGCCATTGCTCTTTTTGACCAAAAAACAAAGGAAAAAATAGGAGAAACAATGACTGATGAAAGTGGAAAATATAGAATGTTTATCAGTAGAAAGCGTAACTATATGATTGAGGCGGTTCGTAAAACACACCCTCATAAAAATGTATTTTTTAACACACAAGAAACTAGCAGAGCAACTAAAGTACTAACTTTAGATATAATGTTAGAGCCAACTTTAGATGTAAAGTTATTGGCTGGCTTAAAGAAAATTTATTTTGACTTCAACAAAAGTAATATTCGACCAGACGCTGCTTTAGAACTAGATAAGGTTGTCAAATTAATGACAAAAACTTATCCAGATATGATTATAAAACTAGAAGCACATACTGATCCAGTTGGTAGTCATAATTACAATGACGCACTTTCTGAACGCAGAGCAAAGTCTTCTTATGAATACTTAATTGCAAATGGAGTTCCTAAACATCATATTCTTTCATACAAAGGTTTTGGAAAACGTAAACCAATTAATGAATGTACAAGTAAACAAGACTGTTCTCCAGAAAAGTTAGAACTTAATCGAAGAACTGAGTTTCCTGTAGTTCAGATAAAAGGAAAATCTGTTAACACTAAATAAAAGAAACATTACATATTTAAAAAGCCTCCAATAACTTGGAGGCTTTTTAAATTAAGACTTAATCTCAATATTTTGAGATACTATGTCCTTTATAGGAATAACTATTTTACTTGTTTTAGTTTTTAGTGTAAGCGTAATATTATCAATAGCTTCAATAGTACCTTCTATATCACCAACAACAATTTTATCTCCAACAGCATAATTCTTTCGGGTGTAAAACATTTTAAGAACATCTGAAAATACTTCCCTAGAGCCTAAACCAAAACCAAGAGCTGCAGCAAACAAAAATGCTCCCAAAATCATAGTAAAATTACTAGTGATTATTTCTGTATCAATACCAGCTTGGTTTAAAGCCGTAATTGAAACAAAGAATGTAATTAGAAAAAATAATACATTACTAATTGCTTTAGAACCACCAATACCCATAGAAGTAAATAGCGATAACACCGCTTTCTTGACCATTGTCGCTAAGAAAAGTCCGCCTGCAAAAATAAATAAAGCGCTCAATAAAGTTGGTAGATACGCCAAAATTGCGATAATACCTTCAGAAATTACAGTTAGTCCAATGACCTCAGAAATTATTATCGTGAACATTAAGATTAAAAGTATCTTAACTGCACCTAAAATTATTTTTAGCAAGTCTATTTTCACCTCTTTCTCACCAAGCAATTTAGCATCGGTGATTTTTTCAGAAAGAGTATCTATCTTAGCAGCTTTAAGTACCTTACGAACTACAAATAGAATTATTTTTAAAAGTATCCAAGCAACTATTAAACCTAGAATCCCTATAATAAGTTGTGGTAACAGCTGTACCACATTGGTTAGCATATCACCCAAACTATCCGATAATACCTGTTTATATTTTTCCATACTATATAATTTTTACTTTTTGGTTGGTTACTCTCTTTTATTGGTTTTAAACATTCCAGAGATAAGTGATGAATAATTTGATGTCACCAGAATAGCCATATCCATAATAAGCTTAGCAATAGCAATATCGTTCATTACCTTCTGCCTCATTTCTGGTGGTACTTCCCGTAACTTTCTATCCAGTTCCTTAAACGGATTCTTAAATTCGTTTGCCATCTATGATAGTGTATTATAGATTTCCAATAATTTAGCCTTTGCGCGTTTCAATCGCATTTTTATAGCGCTCTCACCTAGTTCAAGCACTTCACTTAGTTCTTTTATAGATGCCCCATCTTGGTATTTTAACAAGAGGATACTTTTATCCTCTGGTGATACCATGTTTAATGCTTTTTCTAGTTTACTTGCCTTTAATTCATAAATGCTCTCATCCGGTACTTCTTCAGTCAATTTATATTCTGCATCATCCATTGGTATGGACTTGTCACTCATTTTACGCTGTTTATTTCTATTTACATAATTCACACAGAAATTATATGTAAAAGAGTACAACCAAGTTGAAAATTTTGATCGTCCTTGAAAGGAAGCCAACTTTACAAAAAGCATCAAAAAAACGTCTTGAGTAAGGTCTTCTGCCTCATCTTGAGATTTAGAAAAACCGTAACACTTATTATAAACCATTTTGGAATAGCGATCATATAACACACCAAAAAATAGCGAGTTATTATTAGCTACAATTTTTTGCACTAGTTCTTCGTCGGTAAATTGGCTATAAGCATCGTCTGCTTTCAATGACCTCTTATCTTGGTTTATTAAGATTAGAAACAGACGCTTTAAAAAAGTCACTTTTATTAAGTTTAAATTGTAGTTGCTGATTTTGGATTTTCAATATAGGTTAAAAACCGCTTATATTTGAAAAAACTTCACTATGAAATCGCTTCACTTAGCTTATACTAGTTTTCTATTTATACTTTTTATTGGTTGTAAAACTGAAAAAAAATCCGAAACAGTAACAGAAACTAAAGAAATATCTATTTTAGAAAAGGTAGCCAACGCTCATGGTTTTGAAAATTGGAGTAACGTAAACAAAATTGAATTCACATTTAACGTAGATAAAGATTCTAACCATTTTGAAAGAAGTTGGATTTGGAAACCAAAAACCAATGATATTACCAGAATTTCTGGAAAAGACACTTTAAGTTATAACCGAAAAACAATGGATAGCATTGCTTATAAAACCAATGGCGGTTTTATAAACGATAGATACTGGCTACTAGCTCCATTTAACTTAATGTGGGATAAAGGTAATTTCGAGTACACTCATACAGAAAATATAAAATCCCCTATTGCTAAAAAGTCTATGCACAAACTTACTATTGTTTATAAAAATGAAGGAGGTTATACACCAGGTGATGCTTATGATTTCTATTTTGAAGATGATTATTTGCTCAGAGAATGGGTGTTTAGAAAAGCTAATCAAGCTGAACCATCAATGACTACAACTTGGGAAAATTATGTGAATCATAGCGGTTTTCATTTTGCAATGGATCATAAAAAACCTGATGAAAATTTTAACCTCTTCTTTGATAGAATTAAAACAGAGATAAAGTAGATTATTTTTTTTTAGTATTTAAAACAAACGTTGTAGCTAAAACCAATGCTGCACATCCTAATAAGGTCCAAAAGCTAATCTTAAGAGTGGTACTCTCAGCAATAAAACCAAGTATAACAGGTCCTAGCAAAAACCCAAAATAACCCATTCCAGCTATAAACGCTACTCCCTTAGAAGACTCAACTCCTTTAGTATTTCCTCCTATTCTAAATAGCTCTGGAACCATTACGGAAAAACCCAATCCATTTAATGCAAATCCTACAATAGCCAATATTGTATTTCCAGAAAGAACAAATCCATAACCAATCATAGCTATTACCGCTCCAAGACTTACAATTTTAACTGAGCCTATTTTTTCACTTATCCAGTCTCCAAAAAATCTACCTAAAGTCATGGTTGTAGAAAACGCCAGAAAGCCTGCCCCAATTAATAATTCTGGAGCAAGTGTAATCTCTTTTAAATACAAGCCGCTCCAATCTATAATTGCACCCTCACTACCCATACTTACAAAACCAATAACACCTAAAATTAATAAGGGTTTAAATAATTTAAAACTAAAAGGTTCTTTCTCTATTGGAGCAGCTTTTATATGATAGTAATGTTTCTTAAAATAGAGATTAATACTAAAAATAAAGATTGTTGTAAATAGCATGTGCATAAAAGGATTCCCTATAAAAGGAATTAAAAAACTCCCTAAACCAACAAGAATACCACCAAGACTAAAAAAACCATGCGCTGCAGACATAAAATTCTTTTTATCTTCTTTTTCTATTTCGGTTACTAAAGTGTTCATTGCAATATCTAATAGACCATTACATGCGCCAAAGAAAAAAAGAGTTGCGCAAAGCATATAATAATTAAATGCTAATAATGGTAATAAAGCAAAAACGCTATTTAATACTAATCCTAACCAAGTTGCCCTACCTACACCAAGCTTATTAATAATTTTAGAAGCCAAAGGAAAAATGGTAAATACGCCTAATGACAGAAAGAAAATTGCAAACCCAAGTTCAGCTTTATCAATAACTAACCTGACTTTTACAGACGGAATATATATTGCCCATGTACCAAACCAAATATTCAGGCTAGTAAAAACAAAAGCTGGGGCAAAATATCTTGGATTAGATAAAATTAAAAAAAGTGATTTCAAAATTAGTAGTTAGTTTTTTTAACGCTTTAAATCGCTAAATTTTCACCCCCCTAAAATAGTTCATATTTAGTTAATTTTGAGAAAAGCCAACAATGCATTTTTTATCAGATACCCTAGAAAATTATATTACTCAACATTCACAGGATGAGCCTAAGTTACTTAAAGAACTTACCCGAGAAACTCATTTAAAAGTTATACAACCAAGAATGATAACAGGTCATTTTCAGGGCAGAGTTTTAAGTTTACTATCAAAAATAATAGCTCCAAATAGCATCTTAGAAATTGGCACTTATACAGGTTATTCAGCAATCTGTCTTGCGGAAGGTTTACAGAAAGATGGCCAATTACATACTATAGATGTAAATGAAGAGCTTTATAGAATACAAAGAAAGTATTTTGATAAAAGTGGCTTTGGCAAACAGATTATTCAACACTTAGGAGATGCTATCGACATAATATCAAAAATAGAAGCAACATTTGATTTGGTATTTATAGATGCTGAAAAAAAACAGTATGATAACTACTTTGAGGCTGCTTTAGAAAAATGTCGTCCTGGTAGTATCATTTTATCTGACAATGTGTTATGGTCTGGAAAAATCGTTGAGCCAATACAAAAATCTGATAAGGCTACCGAAGCTCTTCTTAAATACAATAAGAAGTTAAAAGAAGACCCAAGAATAGAAACCGTTCTTTTACCAATTAGAGACGGGCTTACACTAAGCAGGGTGCTTTAGTTTTGAATAAACCACTTTTGCAAGACTTTCTTATAAAGTGTATAAAATAATATTCCAGATAATATCCCGACCAATACCCCCACAATAATATCTAGTGGAAAATGGACTCCCACATAAATACGGCTAGTTGCGAACAGAATAGGCCAAATAAAGAAAAAGACCGTCCACTTATATCTTTTACGGAGCAAAAGAAAGACCAAAAGTGTTATAGAAAATGAACTAGCTGCATGGCCAGAGAAAAAACTATAATCCGTTGGGCTTTTTAAAATTCGAATTAATGTGTTTATTTCAACATCATTATTGGGTCTTAGCCTAGCAACATAGTTTTTAGTTAAATCAGTAATAAGAAGAACAAATACACCTAAAGCGATAAAGGAAACTACTTTAATAAGACCCTCTCTAAAAGTTGATTTATAAAAAAACAGAAAAATAAAAAGAAGGTATAAAGGAATCCAAGTTGCAATATTTGTTACTGTAGACCAAAAAATATCATATTGCTCTATTCCCAGACTGTTTAAATAAACAAAAGTCTCACGATCCCATTTTAGTAACTTTTCTAACATTTATTTAACACCTCTCTTTACTGCTCCTGTAACCTCTTCAACATTTTTCTTTACATCATCCAATCCTTTTTTGATGTCTTTGGTAAAGTCCGTATCAATTCCTTGCTTATCAGCGCTTTTTTGAATTTCACGCTTAATGTCATCAGTGGCATCGCGAAGTTGGCGCATACCCTTACCTAATCCTTTAGCAATACCAGGTATTTTATCTGCACCAAATACCATTACCACTATAAACATGATAAAGAAAATCTCTGCTCCGCTAATGAATAAAAAATGCATAGAACAAATATAAAGAGAAGTTGTTTGCAAACTAAAAAAAGCCCCGCAAATTGCAGGGCTTTGTATTAATGAGTTCTAGAAAAACTATTTTCCTTTCACCTTTTCTTTAAACTGGTCAAAATCAGATTTTTCGTCTTTAATTGGCCAAGAATTGTTAGTTGTATCTATATCTGCAGTTTCTAATTTTGGATCTATTACGATACCTACTAATTCCTTTTCTGAAGAAAGTACACGCTTTACCTCAGCATCATTCTTTCTCCAAATTTCAGCAGGATACGTTACACTTTCAGTAGAACCATCTGCATATTTGTACTCTACAATTAGTGGCATTGGAATACCACCTGGCTTGTTAAAAGTAACTTCGTAGAAAAACTTAGGTTCTTTAACTTGAGCTCGCTCTTCAGCAGTCATATTATCCATCATAAACTCTTTTAAAGTTGGAGCAACTTCTGATGGTGCCTTTCCTTTAAGGGCATCGTTATAATCTTCACTTCCTTCTTCAACCAAGTAAACTAATGGTGGTAAATCTGCATCTGTTAAATTACGAGCAGCCATATATTCTTCCATTTGTTTGGTCTTTTCGCCAGTAACAAAATACTTTTTAACACCTTTAACTCCTATATCTACATAATCGGTAGTATAAAACCAGCCTCTCCAGTAATAATCCAAATCAATTGCAGAAGCATCTTCCATAGTTCGGAAAAAATCTTCTGGTGTTGGGTGTTTAAACATCCACCTTTGTGCATAAGTTTTAAAAGCATGGTCGAATAACTCTGGACCCATTACTGTCTCTCTTAAAATATTAAGTGCAGTAGCAGGTTTACCATACGCATTAGCACCTAATTGGTATACATTCTCAGGATTAGACATTATCGGAGCTATTCTGCTTTGGTCTCCTGACATATATGGTACAATCTTAGAAGGTTCCCCTCTACGTGATGGATAGTTTGCATTAGGTGCAATAACATCTGGATGGTTCTTACCAAAATCCTGCTCCGTTAAGTATTGCATAAACGTATCTAAGCCTTCATCCATCCAACCCCATTGGCGTTCGTCAGAATTTACAATCATTGGAAAAAAGTTGTGACCAACCTCATGGATAATTACGCTAATCATCCCATATTTAGTTCTGTCAGAAAATGTTCCATCTGGGTTAGGTCTACCAAAATTGAAACAAATCATAGGATATTCCATACCAATTTGTGCCGCATGAACAGAAATTGCTTTGTTATATGGATAATCAAATGTATGCTTAGAATAAGTTTTTATAGTTTGTACTACTGCTTTTGTAGACTCTGCTTCCCATAACGGGTTACCTTCTTTTGAATATAAAGAAACAGCCATTACATCTCTACTATCAAGCTTTACAGCTTGCATATCCATGATGTACTTTCTAGAGGATGCAAAGGCAAAATCCCTTACCAATACTCCAGGTTCTGTTTTAAACTTCCAAGTTTTCTTTTTTTCTGAAAAGCTTTTTTCCTTAGCTTCTGCCTCTTCTTGTGTTACAATTAAAACAGGCTTATCATATGACTTTTTTGCCTGATTGTAACGCTTTATCATGTCTTTTGTAAAAACCTCTTTTCTATTCTGAAGTACTCCGGTAGCATCCACAACGTGATCTGCAGGAACAGTAATATTTACTTCATAGTTACCAAAAGACAGTGCAAACTCTCCACTACCCCAAAACTGGTGGTTTTGCCAACCTTCTACATCACTGTAATGTGCCATTCTTGGGAAGAATTGCGCTATAATATAATTTCTATTACCATCTTCTGGGAAAAATTCATAACCAGAACGACCTCTATCTGAAGTATGAGAGTTAATGTTATACCACCATTTAATAGAGAAAGAAATTTGACTTCCACTCTGTAAAGGTTGTGGCAAATTAATACGCATCATGGTTTGATTAACGGTATATGATAGTGGTTTACCACTAGCATCCATAACAGCATCTATATTAAAACCTCCATCAAAAGGCTCCGTAATATATGTTTGCGTGAAATTACTTGCCTGATAAGCAAAATTTACTCCATTCCCGTTTCTTAAATTAGATTTAGAGTCTTTAGCTCTTACATTTTGATCTAGCTGTACCCAAAGAAATTCTAAATTATCAGGAGATTTATTGATATATGTGATAGTCTCTTCACCATAGATTTTAGCGTTCTTGTCATCTAACTCAATATCAATCTTATAATCTGCTTGTTGTTGATAATAATCTGGCCCAGGTGCACCCGACGCGGAGCGATAGGTATTCGGGGTTGAAAATTCTTCATACAATTGCTTAAACCTACTCTGGTTGGTGTGACCAGGCTCTCGCTCTTCTTTTTCTTCTACTTCTTGTGCAAATACAACAGCTCCAAAAAGGAACAACATTGAAGCAAAACAATACTTTAGTTTATTCATCTTGATTTTTAATTTTTTTAACACGGTAAAATACTTCTTTTTAAAGGAAATTTTAAGAGAACTTTATAAGTTTAACATTCCTTTATTATTCTCCCGAATGAGTACAAAGCTTTTCTTTTTTCCTTTCCATTTTATATGGACTAAATTCTTTTGCTCTTCATACAAGTCAGTTAGTACTTCATTCTGTACGCTAATGGATTTTAATGCTGTAAAACCAACATCTGGCACTTCTAAATAAAAAATAATAACATCATTGTCATACTTCTTTCCTATGTAATTATAGCTAGCTACTTTATCATTTAATTCAAGTACAAATTTGGACTTCAAATATTTTTGAATGTAATCATCTGCTATAGGAGATTCTTCTTTAGTTGCTAGAGAAGCTTTAATATCATATCGCTCTTTTAAAAGATCTTCGAGGTCGTCTATAAATATGCGCGATGTAATCTGTAAAGCATCCGTTTCTTCTGAGTAATTGATATTTGTAACGCTCACATAAAACTTATGTGCTATTGTAAATGAGCTAAGCAAAAAAAATACTGCTATAAATGGTAAAATATTTCTTTTCATGTGGTAAAGATATACAAAGGGTATGCCAGTTTAGACTTTAGACTTTAGACTTTAGACTTTAGACTTTAGACTTTAGACTTTAGA
>CAYTRI010000054.1:0-2577 GCA_964440105.1 uncultured Flavobacteriaceae bacterium | reverse complement strand
TGTTATGGATAAAACTATTTTAAAGTGAAATTTCATTATCAGTCAAGTTCATTATTCTCCCGATAAATCACGCTTTTCTGGGTTAAGAACTCCCATATTTTAAGTTTATCATGAGTATCCACCGTAGTTTGAAAAGTACTATCCACTTCACAGAAATACATAAAGTCGTCTATTTTTTCATACGGAATCCTTAAATCAGACATAAAAATAGAATCTACATAAAAGTTCTGTACGCGTTGTGTTCTAGCATAAGTCTTATCAACCTTTACTCTATTTTTTAGCATTTTAGTGCGCCCAGTAATTGCATTTATAATAGGGTCTAAAGGCGGACTTAGCAACATTCCAATATTGAATTTACCAAAAGTGGCTTGTTGCAATTTACGTTCGTTCTGTGTAGGTATTTTTTGGTACGCATTAGGTAAACCCAGTGCTTCTGCACTTACATCTTTTTCTAATTGTAATCCAGTTACATCAGAATCTAAATTGCCCGACAAATCAAAAGGTTGCACTACAACTTCTCGCAACTCGTTTACAAATTCTTCTAACGGAACGGTTAAAAAAGTAGAATTAAAAAAAGAAGGAGTTATTGGTATTACTTTACGTTTAAATTGAACAGCGGAAAAAACCAAGGTGTCGTTTATAGCAACTTGTATAGTAAAACTTCCGTCAACATCTGTAATGGTAGCTTTCTCTGAAGTACTATTTTGAACTACCACTCCAGTAACATCTTTGCCTTCTGCTATTACTTTACCTGATAGCTGTTTTTTTGTTTGTGTAAATACCAATAAAGGCATAAAAAAAATCCATAAAAAAAAGGAAGAATGTAATTTATATGTAGTAGTTATTCCCAAATTTTCACTTTTAGATAAGCAGGTTAATTTTCGTCTAAACTCGCCTTAAAAGTTTTACTATGGGTTACCAAAAAATCTATTAGTTGAAACTCGTTTTCTTTTTTTAGTAAGGATTGAGAGCCCATTTTATCATCACAATACAATAAGAAAGCATCTATTTTGTCTTGTGGAAGTTTTAAATCTGAAACAAAAAACTCATCATCATAAACTTGGCGCATTACATCACTAACTTTTAACGGCTCGCGGTCTTCGTCATTATCTTTATTCTTAGAATTAAATATTGCTTTAAAAATATTCACAAAGTTTAAACGACCTTCAATACGTTCGTTTTGAGAAGTATTAGCGATATTTTGAACCTCTGTAGATCTGTCTATCTCATATTCAAATCCTTTGAATTTTTCATTCTTTACTTCCAAGAATTTTTCTTGATTCTCAGGACTTACAACAACCTCATCTAGCTCTGTTACTTTCTCTGTAACTTCAACCACTAGACGGTTTTTATCTAAAATTTCTTGAGTTATTTTTATAACCATGAGCTCATAATTAACCGCAGTAAATACCAATTGATCCCCCGTTTTTACACGAATCGTAAATCGCCCATCACTATTAGTAATTGTAGCTGTTTCGGTATTTGAATTAATCACATTTTCATTAACGACATTGCTACCTCTGTAAATGACTTGACCTCTTAGCAACTGTCTACCATCATCTTGGGCAGTAGTGACTAAAGCAAAAAACAAAAAGAATAGCGACAAAAGTGAGTTTTTCATAAGTAAATTTGTTATTCAGTAATGCATAAAGAAAGCTGCTAAACTTCATAAAAAAAAGGAATAGTGGTCTAAACTTTTGTTAATGTTTTATCGGCAAATGCCTAATTCTTTCCGTTCAGCTAGCACAATGGTATTTGGACGTATAAAATTAGGTCAATATTATGATTAGATTATTTTTGTCATTTGAGTCACCCCTCATTAATAACCTATTTATGAAAAAGTACTTTTTTAGCCTTTTGTTAGGTGTTTTTGCGATAAGTTCTCTTCAATCGCAAATTAAAATTGGTAATAATCCACAAAATATTGATGCGTCTTCTGTTTTGGAATTAGAAAGCAATAGTCGTGTTTTAGTTATTACAAGAATTAATGATGCCCAAATGAATGCTATTACACCATTGGAAGGTGCATTGGTTTATAATATAGATGAAGAATGTGTTTTCTATTACAATGGCACTTCTTGGGCAAACCTTTGTGAAGAGGGAATTTTTAATACCGATTTTGAGGTAGTGGGGGAAGAGCTCGTTCTGACAGATAGTCAAGGAGATTCCGTTACTGTTCCCTTATCTGATTTAGGAGTATACACATTTACAAGTGACCCAGTATTTAATCCTGTAGATAATGATAATACCATAGTAATTACGCAAACAGCAGACAATGTTAATTTAGAAGTTGGTGAAATTACTGGTTTTAATATTGTAGATGGTACTATAAATGGGTTTCTAGATATACAAGGTGGTTCAATTACTGGAGATAAAATTCAAGAAGATGAAATTACTGCTTTTTTACTAAATCCTAATGTAGCGGGTGTTGGTTTAACTCAAGCACCTGATGGTTCTTTAGATGTAGATGTAACGCAGATTACGGGTACAGGGACTTTATCCTCTGCTGGTACAATTACTATTACAGGAGACCCTGCCAATGCCTTATTTAATAATGTTGGTTTAGATGTTGCGGAT
>CAYTRI010000053.1:2465-15879 GCA_964440105.1 uncultured Flavobacteriaceae bacterium | reverse complement strand
TTCATCAGTAATAGGTAATCCTTCAATAAAAGCATGTAAAGCAAGACTTAAAAATAGAACAATAGGAAAAGTGTTTTTTGTTAAATCTAAATGTAAATGACCATGTTCTGCTCCTTTCGAAAAAGACTCTAAAAGTATTTGAAGTAAGATTCCTGCTAAAATGAAAAGTGCTACTATTTTTGGTTTTGAAGATTCATATACTTCTGGCAATAATTCAAAACAGGTAAGTGCTAGTAAAAAGGCACCACTAAAAGCAAGTAGCAGTTTTATATTTTTCTGATTTTTTGGTTTGGTAAAATACACAAACAAAAAACTTAAAACCACCGCTAAAATTGGCAGTACATAAATCATAAATTACTTATTTATTAGTTGGTAGGTATAAGGCACAAAATTAGCCTATTTTTGATGAACACTTCAAAAAACTTATGGAGCAGAATTTTAGAATGTTAGCCAAAACGCTATATGGCTTTGAATCCCTCTTAGCTAAAGAACTACGCAATTTGGGAGCGAGTAACGTTAAAGAGGGTGTTAGAAATGTAAGTTTTGATGGTGATACGGGCTTTATGTATAAAGCTAACTTGTCGCTAAGGACTGCCTTAAAAGTATTGAAACCTATTAAAAGCTTTAAGGTTTTTAATGAAAAACAATTATACAGACAGTTATACGAAATAGATTGGTCGGAATATTTTGATAGCTCTCAAACCTTTGCTTTTGATACTACAATGAATTCTGATGTGTTTAACAATTCACTTTTTGTTTCACAAAGATCAAAAGATGCATTAGTAGACAAGTTTAGAGACATTGAAAGGCAACGACCATCTGTAAATACAAGTAATCCTGATATCCGTATTAATATTCATATATATAATAATGATTGTACGGTGTCTTTGGATAGTTCTGGGACTTCTTTACATCAACGCGGTTATCGTATCTCTACAAATATTGCACCTATTAATGAAGTATTAGCAGCTGGTTTACTTTTGCTAAGTGGTTGGGATGGTAGAACAGATTTTTTAGACCCGATGTGTGGTAGTGGAACGCTACTAATTGAAGCTGCTATGATAGCATGTAACATACCTGCAAATATTAATAGAGAAGCTTTCGCTTTTAAAAATTGGAATGATTTTGATGAAGTTTTATTTCAAAAAATAATTGATTCGCGCTTAAACCAAACCAGAGAGTTTAACCATAAAATAATTGGTTTTGATAAGGCGCCATCTGCTGTAAGAAAAGCCCAAGAGAATGTTGATAATGCTAACCTTACGGAATATATAACAATTGCTCGTAAAGACTTTTTTAGAACCGAAAAGCCAGTTGACGGTAGTTTAAAAATGGTTTTTAACCCACCTTATGGTGAGCGTCTTTATATTGATGCGGAAGAGTTTTATTCTAAAATTGGAGATACTTTAAAACAGAATTACTCTGGGACTAATGCATGGTTAATAACAGCCAATCTTGATGCCTTAAAACAAGTCGGACTTAAACCATCTAGAAAAATAAAGGTGTTTAATGGTAAACTTGAATCAAGGTTGGTGAACTACGAAATGTACGAGGGAAGTAAAAAAGAAAAGTTTAATTAGAATAATTACTGCGCAGATTTTTCTGCTTCTTCCCGTTTCTTCTTTGCTTTTTTATATAAAGGAAGAAAATAGGAAATAGAATAATTGTAACCTACGCCAAATTTACTTCCATCAGTTACTTTATTAAACCCAGGAATCCAAAGATTTGGAAATCTATCATCATTTTTATTTGTAATTAAATATGCTAAACGTACACTCATGCCAGCATAAATATTGGTAAATAATTCGACTTTCATTCCAAGTACAAATTCTAGCCAAGAAGCATTTAGGCTATCATATTCTTCCGGTGTAGTAATTAAATCTGTGAAATCTTCTGGATTAAAGAATCGATTACTATTAAAAATTCTATAATTATTTAAGGTTTGGCTAAATGTACTGAATGCGTATCGCCCACCAATAGTTACAAAATTTTGTTCCCCATACCAATTTCCATAGGTATTATAATCTAACCCTAATTTTAAATAACTTCCTGAAGTAGTATAATTATAGAGGGCTGTACTGGCTACACCCTCAGTATCAGTTCTTTTTTCATTACCTAACTCCGCAGCAATAAATAGATTTTCTTTAAGGCGGTAATCTCCGACAAATTCTAGACCAGTGTAGTCTTCATTAAAAAATGAAAGTATAGGTCTGCTTAAATCAACTCCAAAACGTAATCCATATTTCTGTTTATACTCGACAGAATCCTTTGGATTTAAATCTACAGGTTTGTTTACTTGTGCATTAGCCCAAAATCCTAAAACAAGTAAAAATATACTAATGAAATATTTTGACATGAATAGTAGTAGGATTATTAGTTATGGTATTCTCAATTATTGTGATTCGGCGTATCCAATCTTCGGTACTTACTGTTCTTATAGTGTCTAATTCATTGTAATTAGCTACAAAACCACAAGCCCTAGATACAAATTCTTCTCCCAAACTATAGGAAAATCCTAGAGTGCTTATAGTTCCTGTTTCTGCCATAGCATTAGCGTCACCATCCGAATTTAGGATAAACTCATAAGTAGTGTCTGTAGCGTCAACACGGAGCGGAATAAATATAGAATCATTTACTGTTGCTTGATCAGAAAATGTGTCTGATGTATAAATCGAGTCATTATCCGTTGATCTTATTCTTAAAGATGTAACAGACTTAAAAACAGTAGAATCTGCAAAATCGTAAAAACCTACGATTAAAAAAGGAGTGTCACCATCTACACAGATATCATCTTTCTCACAAGAAGAAAAATTGATAAAGATTATCAGGATAAATAAAATAAGGGGAATTCTTTTCATAGGGTTATAAGACAACTTCAATAATTACAACCGTTTACGTAAAAGTACAACATTTTCTACGTGATGGGTTTGCGGAAACATATCAACAGGTTGCACTTTTATAACTTCATATTTTTCATTTAGTAGTGCCAAGTCTCTTGCTTGTGTTGCGCTATTGCAACTTACATAAACGATTTCTTTTGGCGCAACTTTTAACAATTGTTCAACAACTAATTTGTGCATTCCATCTCTAGGTGGGTCCGTGATAATAATATCTGGCTGTCCGTGAGTGGTTATAAAATTGTCGTCAAAAACAGTTTTCATATCTCCAACGAAGAATTCAACATTATCAATTTTATTGTGTTTAGCATTGGCCTTTGCATCAATTATAGCCTCTGGAACAGATTCAATTCCGACTACTTTCTTTGCTTTTTTTGAAATAAATTGCGCTATTGTTCCTGTGCCAGTATAAAGGTCGTAGACTAATTCTTCACCAGTTAAATTGGCAAAATCACGAGTTATTTTATAGAGTTCATAGGCTTGTTCGGAATTGGTTTGATAAAAAGACTTTGCATTTATTTTAAACTGGAGTCCCTCCATTTCTTCGAAAATGTGGTCGCGCCCCGAAAAACAGATTATTTCTTGGTCGTAAATAGTATCATTCGCTTTTTGATTAACTACATATTGTAAAGATGTTATTTGTGGAAACTCTTGAGCCATATTTTCTAATAACAGTTCTCTTTTTTTCTTATCATCATCATAAAATTGGACAACAATCATTAGCTCTCCAATAGAGGTAGTGCGAATCATAAGGGTCCTAAGCAACCCTTTTTGCTGCCTAGGATTAAAAAATTGAAATCTATTATTTTCAGCAAAAGACTTTACCCATAAACGAATGGCATTAGATGGGTCTGCTTGCAAATGACATTTATTAATGTCAAGAATTTTATCCCACATTCCAGGAATATGAAATCCCAATGCATTTTTGTCTTTTATTTCTATATCAGAATTTATCTCATCAAGTGTTAACCATCTACTGTCAGAAAATGAGAACTCCATTTTATTGCGGTAGAAGTACTGTTCCTTGGAACCTAAAATAGGAGTAATTTTCGGTAATTTTAAACCCCCTATTCTTTTTAAATTATTCTCAACTTCTTTTTGTTTGTAATATAGTTGGTGTTGATAACCCATGTGTTGCCACTTGCAGCCGCCACAAACTCCAAAGTGCTGGCAAACAGGTGCTGTTCTTTTTTCTGATAGTTTATGAAAATGAGTTGCGGTTCCTTCAAAATAGGCTTTTCGCTTTTTTGTAGTTTGTACATCTACGATATCTCCTGGAATAGCATTCGATAAAAAAATTACACGTCCATCTGGTGCTTTTGCTACTGATTTGCCTTTTGCTCCCGCATCTAAAACCTCAACATTCTCGAACACTTGTCTTCTATTCTTTTTTCGCATTGTGCAAAGGTAATGGCTTTTATAAAAAGACCCTAGCAAAGCTAGGGTCCAAAGAAACAACCAATAAGATGTGACTTATAAATTTCGGGGGAACTTTATAAAATCTTATTTTTTTGAGTTGAATCTATCAAGAATTTTTTCCATTTGTTTACCTGCTGCTGGTCTACCTCCAAGTCCGAAGGATAGTGCAACTGTAATTGCAATTGTTCCTAAAGTAATACCAAAGGCTAAGTTGATTATATCATCAGCCATTCCCATAGTTTTTAATCCCATAGCAAGAAATATTGCTAAGATTGCAGTTCGAAGTACTGAAGCAACAAAATTGTTACTCTCATTTTTTGAAAAAGCATTTTTTGCCATTATTGAAACCCAATTACCAATCATAATAATTACAAGTCCAAATAGTATTTTACCAGATAGGTTTGTTATAGTTTCTACAATAGAGGTCAATTGAATAAACTCCAATTTTTCAATTGCGGTCATTAAACCAAAAATGATGATAAAGAAATAGACAATGTTTCCTATAGCATTTGCTAAATTGGTACTACCAATCATATTATCTAAGTGCATTTTTTTTGCTAAATCATTTAAGTTCATTTTAGAAAGTAAATCTTTAATCATTTGTGATAAAAATCGTCCTCCGAAAACAAATAATAACAAAATAACTACGGCTAGTAATACTTTAGGGATAGCATCAAAAAACTGTGTTAGGATAGATGTTGCTGGTCCAGAAATAGCATCCATATTAAGGATGTTCAGTGCTGAGATTAATAAAGGGATAAAGATGAATATAAAAACTACTTTCTTTAAAACTCCTACAATATCAAAACCCTCAGATAAACCAAGTTTAGGGACATAGTTTTTAATAGTATCGCCAGACATTCCAACAAGTTCTGAAACTACCGATGCAAGCATATAACCAATATAACCGACTAGTCCAGCTCCAATAATGTTTGGAATAAAGTTTAAAAAGCCATCTAATAAGTTTTTAACTGGATCTAAAACACTTTGCATTCCCAATTTCTCTAATGCGAGCATAAAAACAAAAATCATTACTAAAAAGTAAATGAGCTTGCCAATAAATTTTGATAAAGTGACTTTATCGCTTTTCATTTTGTCATCAATACCGGTTTTTTTAACCAGTTTTGTTACGATTCGTTTAAGAAAGCCGGCAATAAACCAACCTAATACTAAAATTACAATTGCACCTATTGTTGCAGGTAAAAAGTCACCTACAGAACCAGTGATGCTACTGAGCATGTTTTCTAAGTATTCCATTTTATAGTTTTTAAATGTTTAGTGTAGTAGTATGAAACCCAAAATTTAAATTGGTCACATTCTGAAGCTTTGTGAAGAAAAGTTTATTTAAGTAATCCTAAATATTTTTTATTTTTGTAGAACTACTAGGGATGATTTCTCTCCCACGCTGAATTTTCGAGACTTCGAAAGGATAAAGGTATTGAAGGAATAGTGATTTTATCAATTTAAACACTATTTAAAATGGCTGTTTTAGAACATTTAACATCGCAAGAAGCGATAGATTTAGAGAACAAGTATGGAGCTCACAATTACCACCCACTTCCTGTTGTATTAAGTAGAGGTGAAGGTGTATTTGTTTGGGATGTAGAAGGAAAAAAGTATTATGATTTTTTATCTGCCTATTCTGCAGTAAACCAAGGGCATTGCCATCCATCTATCGTTGGAGCCATGACAAGTCAAGCGCAGACACTAACTTTAACTTCTAGAGCATTTTACAATGATATGCTTGGTAAGTTTGAAAAGTATGCTACTGATACTTTTAAGTTTGATAAGCTTTTACCCATGAATACAGGAGCAGAAGCGGTTGAGACTGCTTTAAAAATCTGTAGAAAATGGGCGTATGAGAAAAAAGGTATCCCAGAGAATGAAGCGCAGCTAATTGTTTGTGAAAATAATTTTCATGGTAGAACAACTACCATTATATCGTTTTCTAATGACCCTGTAGCACGTAAAAACTTTGGTCCATACACAGAAGGTTTTATAAAAATTGAGTATGATAACCTCCTTGCTTTAGAAGATGCTCTTAAAAATAATGAGAACGTTGCTGGGTTTTTGGTAGAACCAATTCAAGGAGAAGCAGGAGTGTATGTACCATCGGAAGGCTATTTAAGCGCTGCTAAAGCACTTTGTGAGCAACATAACGTTTTATTTATAGCTGATGAAGTGCAAACTGGCGTTGCGCGTACGGGACGGCTTTTAGCAACTTGTGGTAATTGTTCATGTGCTGATAAGCATTGTAGTGATACCCCAGAAGTTAAACCAGATATTTTAATACTTGGTAAAGCTTTATCTGGCGGTGCTTATCCAGTTTCTGCTGTTTTGGCCAATGATGAGTTTATGGAGGTAATTCGTCCAGGTAACCACGGAAGTACATTTGGAGGCAATCCTATTGCTGCTGCTGTTGGTATTGCTGCACTTAATGTAATTAAAGATGAAGAGTTAGCTAATAATGCCTATGAGCTTGGGTTTCTTTTTAGAGAAGAGCTTAATAAGTTTATCCCTAGCTGCGATTTAGTAAATTCAGTTAGAGGTAAAGGACTACTCAATGCTATTCTAATAAATGATACAGAAGAAAGTTCAACCGCTTGGGATATATGCATGGCATTAAAAGAGAATGGCTTATTGGCGAAACCAACGCATGGTAATATTATTAGGTTTGCGCCCCCACTTGTAATGACAAAAGAACAATTATTAGATTGTGTTTCAATAATTATAAAAACCTTAAAAGAGTTTAAAAAATAAAAAAATCCCCGAAAGGGGATTTTTTTATTTTATGTAATTGTTTTATTAAGGTTTTGAAGTACCAGTTTTCTTAGCTCGCCTTAGCTGTCGTTGAATCTTTTTGATAGCGGATTCAATTGATTTTTCAGGTTCTATAATATTATATTCTCCCCAAAAATCTGGATCAGAAAAACCTAGAGCCTCTTCACTAAGTATAATAGATTTCTTTAATCGCTCCTTGTATTTAGGTAGTTTACCAGTATCGTTTTTTTCCCAATCTGTGACAGCCATTTCTGCAGTCATACTATATACTGAGTTAAAAAGCTTATCATCCCAGTCAACTTTAAATTCTAATAAGACATTACTATATCCATAATACCATTTTCCGTTTTTACTTCTGTAATCAACTCTATATGCAACTTCAGTTGGCCAAACATCAACTTTTGCAGGTTTCTTTCTAACAAATAAACGTGCGGCAAGCTCTCTATCAGTAATGTTTAAATTGTAAACGGCACTTGTTAATGTTTTGTTCTCAGCATCAATATATAGTTTGCCTTGATATAGCGGTGTTTCAACTTTATCTAACTGGTTAAAATTGATAACGTATATTAATCTATTATTAACTCTTGTAGATCTATCAAAAGAGAATTTGTAGTCATCAATTGACTCATTAGTAAAAATATACTCCGGATACTTCATAATATCTACATATAAGGTGTTGAACGGACCGCCTTGTAATTTTAATGCGACTGTATCTAATTTACTATAATCAGTACTTTTTCTAGCTTTATAAAGCTCAACTGCATCTCTTTTATTTGATGAATATGGTGTTTTATAGATATTTACTACAGCCTCGGATAGCGATACATTTTTTCGTCTTTTTTTGATAGTCTCTCTATAAAAGGCAGTCATTAATGTGGGGTTGTCAAAATAGTTATCACCTTTTTTATTTAAGGTCTCACGAAACAGAGCTTTCGCATCTTTAGGTGCATTAATATCAACTTCAGATAGTTGAAGAGCTGAAGTAGTTAATTCAATCTTGTTTTTCTTTGTTTCTAAGTCGCTCAAAAGTATCTTTTTAGTCGTATAACCGATAAATGAAAATAGTACAGTACCATTATTTAAAGAAGCTGGAATTTTTAAAAGAAAATCGCCTTCAGTATTGGTTATAGTACTAATATTAGTCCCTTCTACACTAATTGTTGCAAATACAAGAGGGTTGTCATTTTCTGCATCTACAACTTCTCCTTCATATTGTTTAAAATCGTTTTTATTCTGAAAAGCATGTAATGAGGAATTAAAACATAGAAGTAGTAAAACTAAAATGCTGATGACACTATTTTTTCTTTCTGTTTGTATGGATAAAGTTTTCATAGGCTGTTTTTTTACGTAATCACTTCTCTAAATTAATGATTTTTTAAGTAGATGTGTATTAGTCGTATGTTAATATAAATCTTACTGTGTTTACTCTATGTTTGTGTCTTTTATCCAATATAATTAGCAATACATACAATAATGTTATTAAAAATAAAATGCTTCATTATATTTGATTAAGAACACTTATGAGAATACTAGTATTTATTTTAATCATGCTTTTGTCATTCAATTTTGTTAATTCTCAAATTGAGAGTGATAAAGCGCTTCATTTTGCTGGAGGAGCACTATTTGGGCTTGCTGGTGCTGGAATAGCTAAAGAGATTTCAAACGGAGACCGAGCTTGGACTTTTGTGGGAGCTGTTGGTGGTGCTTTACTTGTTGGATTGGGTAAAGAGGCTGTTGATGCCGGACAAGAAGGTAATAGTTGGGATAATGGTGATGTTCTTGCTACTGCTTTAGGCGGAGTTGCAGTTGGTATTACTATTGATATTTTTACTGGAAAAAAAAGAAGGAAACAAGCTAAAGTCAGCTCACTTAATTATGACGAGAATCTGAACTTATTTTTTAATGATAGATTACCCACTTTGGATGAACTTCGTTATTCTAATTCTATCACTTACACAGAGTAATTATAATAAACCTCTTGCTTTTATTTCTAGATATTTATTAATGGTATTTATAGTCAAGTTTTCTGGCTTGGTTAGAATAGTTTGAATGCCGTACTTTCTTAATTCATTTACAATAAGTTTCTTTTCATAAATAAATTTTTCAGCTATAGTTTGTTCAAAAATTTGTTGCGTGGTTTCTGCTTTCTTATCCGCAAATTCTAGTAACTCAGTATTTTCAAAAAAGATAACTACCAATAAGTGTTGTTTAGAAATTGCTTGTAAATAGGGTAATTGCCTGTTAAGGGCATCTAGTGTTTCAAAATTGGTATATAATAACAGAAGACTCCGTTGATTTAGGTTTCTTTTAATATCAATATAAAGTCTACTAAAATCACTTTCAACAAAATTGGTTTCTAAATTATAAAGCGTTTCTAAAATTAGATTCATTTGAGAACTTCTGCGTTCTGCTGCTACTCTATTATCAATAGTATTGCTAAAAGAAAACATACCTGCTTTGTCGTTCTTTTTAAGTGCAATATTACTTATCACCAAAGTGGCATTAATTGCATAATCTAAAAGGCTTAATTCGTTAAAAGGCATTTTCATTACCCTACCCTTATCAATTACAGAATAAATTGGCTGTGACTTTTCATCTTGAAATTGATTAACCATCAACTGTCCTTTTTTAGCAGTTGCTTTCCAATTTATGTTTCTAATATCATCTCCTTGTATGTAGTCTTTAATTTGCTCAAACTCCATGGTATGACCAATACGCCTAATTTTTTTAAGTCCATATTCAAAAAGACGATTGGTAAAAGCAATTAAATCATATTTTCTTAGCTGGAGAAAGGATGGATATACTGGAACTTCTTTACTAGTATCGAAAGTATATTTTTTACCTAAAAAACCGATTGGAGAACTAGCAAAAATATTTAAACTTCCAAAAGAATATACACCTCTTTCAGTTGGTCTTATACTATAATCATATGTTTTGGAGCCTCCACTTTTAATAGTACTATTTAAACCGAAGTCACGTTTTTGAAATTGAAATGGTAACTCATCAATAAGCTTTACGCTGGCTTTAAAAAGATAATTGTTAGCTAGTTGAATTTGTATAGGGTTCTCATCACCATTAGAAAGTTTGTCCGGTAATAAACGTTCCGCTTTTATTCCTCCTTTTGAGAAAAACAATAATAAAAAATCAACAAAAATGAGGATTAGAAAAACAAAAAATAAAATACGCATAGCACCAAGTATATCTTGGAAAATAAAGGATAGTAAAAAGCCCACAATTAGTGTGACTAGGACTATAAAAAACCTTTTTTGTAGATAAATACTTTTAAATGCTTTTTTCACAGTAGTTATCTTGGTATCTCTATTGTTTCAATTAATTGCTCAACAACTTTTTGGGCAGTAAAACCTTCCATTTCTCTTTCCGGAGTTAAAATAATACGATGCGAAAGTATTGGACTGGCTACTTTTTTAATATCATCTGGAGTAATAAAATCCCTTCCGCTTATAGCAGCTAAAGCTTTAGAAGCATCCATAATAGCAATGGAAGCTCTTGGCGATGCTCCTAGATATAAATTTGCATTGGTGCGCGTATTATCCACTATAGTAGCGATATATTTTAACAGATTATCTTCAACAATAATTTGTTTTATTACATCTTGATATTCTGCTATTTGCTTCGCGGATAGTACGGAATTAATTAGCCCTTCAACATTTGTGCTTTTCTGCGCATGCTTACTCTCTAAGATTTGTACTTCTTCCTCAAGTGAGGGATAGTTTACATTGATTTTAAATAGGAAACGGTCTAATTGTGCTTCGGGTAGGCGGTAGGTACCTTCTTGTTCAACAGGGTTTTGAGTTGCAAAAACCAAAAATGGCGGTTGCATATCATATTCTTCACCATCGATGGTTATTTGACGCTCTGCCATAGCTTCAAATAGTGCGGCTTGTGTTTTTGCAGGAGCACGGTTTATTTCATCAATCAATATAATATTTGAGAAAATAGGGCCTTTTTTAAATTCAAACTCTGAAGTTTTTACATTAAAAATAGAAGTTCCCAAAATATCACTTGGCATTAAATCTGGTGTAAACTGGATTCTACTAAAGTCTACATTCATTGTTTTGGCGAGCAATTTTGCAGTCACTGTTTTTGCCACACCAGGAACACCTTCAATTAAAGAATGCCCATTAGCTAAAATGGATATGATGAGTAGCTCAATCATATCTTTTTGGCCAATAATTACTTTCCCTAGTTCTGATTTTACCTGCGATACTGCCTCCTGTAGTTTAGTTAAGTCCACTCTTGAGTTAAACTCTAAAGGGTTTTCATCTTGTGTTTTATCTTCCATATTATTTTTTAAACGCGGTTATTTTTTTAGTTAATTCAATCGTGTCTTGTTCGCTATGCGCAGACTTGTTTTTTAAGTATAGTATATATTCAATAAGTTTTTTAACTTCTTCTATTGGTTTTCCAGATTTTGCAGCTAATTGATGAATAGTTTTTTCATTCAATGCAGAAGTATCTACATAATATCGATTACGTAATTCTGCTAAAAAGTAGTTTAATTTCTTTTGAATTAGGTTAGTGTAATCTTTGTTTTGATGATAGAGTGTGCCAACCGTTCTTGCAAATTCTACTGACGAATTCTCTAAAGGCTTTATTACAGGAATAATGCGTTGCTCTCGTTTTGCCTTAAAGATGACAAATAATAACAACCCAACCATTGTTAGATAATAAGCCCATTTTAATGCAGTTTGGTTTAAAACAAAACGCATAGGAGAATCAATTACCACTCGACCAGATTTTTTATAATCATCCCAATAGAGTGTCTTGTTATCTAAGTAAGAAAAGGTATTGGCTATATAGTCTTTATTGCCCTTTAAAAGATAATAATTGGAGTACGCTTCAGGAGTGGTATGTATAAAAAAGGAACCTTCACCAAAATTAGTTTTTATAAAATTAGGAGCTGTTATTGTTTCTTTATTAGTGCCAACAATAGCACTTTCCTTTACAAATTTTAGTCGCCCTAAAATTGTTGTATTACTTGTGTCTACAGATGAAAAATAAGTTTTGGAGGCGCCCCTAGAAAATTCAAATTTTTTATGTATAAATTTTCTATGTGTTAGGCTAACACTTACAGTATCTTCTTTTAATGAATATTCGCTATTCATACCAATATTTAAGGTGTCGCTTAGAAAGTAGCTAATTGAGGTTGCTGCAATAAATGCATTATTTCCTTTGGAAACGTAGTCAAGTAATTTGTTGGTTTCTTGCTTGTCTAACTGAATATTATTATTAATTAGTAGGTAATTAGAATTTTTAGAAGAATCTCTTTGTACCATGAAATCATACACACTTTTCTCTACTTTCTCTAATTTATTTTTTGGGAACAATGTGGATAATTCATTGTAAAGGACATAACAACCAAAAGGTATTTTAGATTCTGAGGTATACGATGGTCTCCAATTAATTGGTTTAGGACGGGTAATCTCTGTTACTATAATACTAACTAGTACTATAGCAAAAATGATTAATATGACTTTAGAACGTTTATCCAAATTAATTTGTAATTAAATTATTAATGGCAGTAAACTTTGCTTTGGCCGCATCATATTTACTTTTATCAATTGGTTGTTCGCCATACCAAATGTAATCGTATAAATAGGCTATTTCTTTAAAACCTAATTGTAGTTGTGGTTGTTGAATTTCGTTTTGATAATCAGAATTAGTTTTATCAAAATGCCATTCAATAATATCTTTTTGAGACAATCGCTTTAAGGTTCTAAGAAAGTGATATCTAATTGCCAGTCTATAATTTTTTTCTTCTAAAGCAGCATTTAACAAAGCATCTAAATCCAAATTTTCGATATGCTGTTCTGCCAAATCAATATCAAAAATAGTTTTGGCTTTTTTAGTAAAAATGGAATTAAATTTTTCATTGATAAAAACTCTAACTAGTAAATAAATAACTAGACCTCCCATTAAAAAGTAAATGAAATATTCTAGTAATTTTAGCGCTTCTGGAGATAAGTTTATGCCAAAAATATTATTTAGCCCTCTTCCAATCCATTTAAAAAAACGACTTAGCAAATTTTGTGATTCACCAGTCTTAATATCGTAATTAAAGTCTTCTCCAGTATATTTTTTGGTTAGGTCTTCATTTATAGAGCGCTCAAATAGTGTTGAGGTAGAATCTATAGGGACTATAGAATCCTTTACCTCTTGTGAAAAAGCGGTAGAGCTTAAAAAAAAGTAAAAAAAGAGGAGTATGTATACTTTCACTATTCGCTTTTTCCGATTTGTTCAATTTTACTCCTAGTATGCACATTATAAGTTTTCTCATGCAAGGCATAATAAAGAAT
>CAYTRI010000053.1:0-2365 GCA_964440105.1 uncultured Flavobacteriaceae bacterium | reverse complement strand
ACTCGTAGTGGAATGTAATTGTCTGCCATGTATTTTGTTTAGTAATATGGGATATAATCCGTAATAAAAAAGTATAAGTAATAATGAGGTGCCAATAATTAAAAAAGCTAACCAGTTAGGCATAGCTGTGTACCTAGTAATAAAACCTTCTATAAAACCTGCAACTATAAAAAATGGTATGGTACTGACCACAACTTTTAATCCATCTTTTGCGCCTTTCATAAAAGAAACACGTCTAGAATAGGTTTTAGGAAACAAAATACTATTTCCCATTATCAGTCCTGCACAACCTGCTACAATGATTACCGAAATTTCTATAGTACCATGTAACCATATCTGTTTATTAGCTTCAAAGAAGACACCTTTGGTATAAAAAAAAGTAATAAATGCGCCAAGCATAACACCATTGCTAAATAATATATAAGCCGTGCCAATACTCGTGATTACCCCAAAAGCAAATGCTAAAAAAGCTACCCTAATATTATTTATAGTGATGCCTAAAAAAGTACCTATTTCACTACCTCCTTTATAGATTGCTGCGGGGTCTCCATTGGCTATATTGTTTAAAGTTTCATTTACATAAGCATCTCCTAAAATTAGTCTTAGAAAAGTTGCATCATTTATGGCTGATATGCTACCAATTGCGGTAGCAACAATAAAAATTAAAAATGCTACACCTAATGTTCCTTGGTATTGTCTAAAAAACAATGGAAATTCGGTAATCCAAAAATCTAGAATACGGTTTCCACTTTCCTTTTTATTTTTATAAATTTTTTGATGCGCTTGAGAAGCTAAAGCATTTAAATACAATAAAGTTTTGCTTTCTTCGTAATACGTTTGTGCGTATGCTAAATCATTTGTGAGTTGAATATAACCATCGGCAAGTTCATCGGGGTCTGTATTTGAGCTAAGATTGATAGCCTTTTCAAATGCTATCCATTTTTTCTTATTTTGCTTAACAAAAGCGGCTTCGCGCATAAATAGTATTTACCTAGCTAAATTTAATACTTAATGAGTAACCTTCAAATCAATACAACGCAAAATGTTAATCTTAATTATAAAATAGTAAGTATTGGCGAGAGAATTGTAGCTTTTTTTATAGATGCCTTCATTCTATATCTGTATGCGATACTTGTTAACTTTATTGGTGATGCTATTGGCTACATCTACGAAGATGGATGGACCCAAAGAGGATTAGTAGCCCTAATATTTTTACCTGCAATGTTCTATAGCCTACTAATGCACAGTATTTTTAATGGTCGTACTGTTGGTAAAATGTTACTTAAAATGCGAGTTGTTAGGTTTGATGGTAGCCCGGTGCATTGGAGCAATTATTTGGTGAGATGGATGTTACGTCTGGTAGACATTTGGATTTTTATTGGTTCTATTGGTTTGCTAACTATACTTTTTTCTGAAAGAAGACAACGTTTAGGAGATGCAGCAGCTGGCACTGTTGTAATAAGCACAAAAAATAAAACAAAAGTTTCTCATACTATACTGGAGGATGTTGAAGAAGCATACCAACCTAAGTTTACTAATGTTACGCTTTTGACGGATAAAGACGTAAGACTTATTAAAGAAACCTATCGTATTGCACGTAAGAGCAATGACTTTAAAACAATGACTGCTCTAAGAGTAAAAGTTGATAGTATTTTACAAACTAAATCCGAATTGTACGATATACAATATTTGGACACTGTTTTAAAAGACTATAATTACTACACTCAAAAATTGTAAGTCATGTTTTATACAGTAATAGATATTCTAGGTACCATTGCTTTCGCTATTTCTGGTGTTTTGGTGGCCATGGAAAAGCGGCTAGATTTATTTGGCGTTGTTATTATTGCTTTTGTCACTTCTATTGGTGGAGGGACTTTACGAGATTTATTAATTGGTAATACTCCAGTTGTTTGGATGCGAGATTCAACATATGTAATCACAATACTAACTACAGTTGTTTTAGCCATTCTATTTGTTAAGCAACTCAAATATTTTAGAAAATCCTTGTTTTTGTTTGACACAATAGGTCTAGGTTTATTTACAATGATTGGTATTGAAAAAGGAATAGAGTTTGGACTTTTACCTATAATGTGTATTGCCTTAGGTACCATAACTGCAAGTTTTGGTGGAGTTATCAGAGATATTTTATGTAATGAAATACCTGTAATTTTTAGAAAAGAAATTTATGCAACTCCTTGTATATTAGGTGGTTTAAGCTATTTTCTTCTGAAACAATTACCAATTGTAGACGCTTACGCTTATGTTGGAGGAATTCTAGTGGTAATTAGTCTGCGTATACTAGCTGTAAAATTTAATATACGTTTACCTAATATTTATAGAAAATGAATCTTTAAAGTTCAGAGTT
>CAYTRI010000052.1:3110-16005 GCA_964440105.1 uncultured Flavobacteriaceae bacterium | reverse complement strand
AATCCACCTGCACCAGTTTTTGATACAGCTATACACCCTACTGCTGTGGTACATGAAACTGCGAAAATTGGCGATGGCTGTAAGATTGGAGCAAATTGTTATATAGGCAAAGATGTAGAATTAGGAAACAAAGTGATTTTATACCCAAATGTTTGTGTATTTGATGAAACCACTATTGGCAACAACACTATTGTTTGGTCTGGAACCATTATACGTGAGCGTTGCATTATTGGTAGTCATTGTATTTTTCATGCTAATGTAAGCATAGGAGCTGATGGGTTTGGTTATAGACCAAGTGATAATGGAAAGCAATTAGTTAAAATACCGCAGATAGGTAATGTTATAATTGGACATTATGTTGAAATTGGCGCCAATTCATGTGTTGATAGAGCAAAATTTAGTGCTATTATTATTGGCGATGGTTGTAAAATTGACAACCTAGTGCAAATAGCACATAACAGTGTTATGGGACGTTCGTGTATAATGGCGGGACATAGTGGACTTGCTGGCTCTGTTACTTTAGGTGACGGCGTTATTATCGGTGGGAGTGCATCTATAAAAGACCATACTACCATACATTCTGGTGCAACTATTGGTGCTGGCTCTGGAGTAATGAATGATGTACAAGCTGGAAAAACTGTCTTAGGTTACCCTGCGCAAGAAGCTAGAGATATGCTAAAACAATGGGTTGCTATGAGGCGATTTATGAAGAATTAATAGTTAGCCAAATCTGAAACTGCTAAAAAGTATTAATTATTAAAAAACCAAATGGAGTATCAGTGTTCAATAGAGATAGATTTACTCTTAGAAAGGGTAGTTAGCCTATGGACAGATGAAAATCACGCCTTTAAAAACTGATTAATTGTTTAAAACTCATATTCTTATCTTGTAGTTGTTCAACCAATACCATTAAAAATGGAAAAAGCGCTACAAACAATGATTTCTAATATGCCTGAGAAAACAGGAAAATCATTAGAAGAATGGAAAGCTATTCTTAAGACAAAGTCTTTTACAAAACATTCTGAAGGGGTAAATTTTCTTAAGAAAGAATATGAAGTAACACATGGCTTCGCAAATACTATTGTTACGCTCTCAAAAGAAGAGAATCAAGCTCCTGCTAACCTAGTAGTTGCTCAGTATAAAGGAAGAGAAGCTTTATTTCCAATTTATGAAAAACTACTTAAGGTTATCAAACCATTTGGAAATGATATTACCATTACTCCTAAAAAAGGAAGTGTAAGTATCATTAGAAAAAGACAGTTTGTTTTAATTAAACCTGCTACAAAAACAAGAATAGATTTAGGTTTAAAACTAAAAGATAAACCAACTACATCCCGTTTAGGAAATTCTGGTCCTTTTGGAACCATGTGTACGCACCGAGTACAACTAACCTCAACTTCAGAAATTGATGCAGAATTAATTGGTTGGATGAAAGAAGCTTATGAAAAAGCGGAGTAATTACTCTCCCATGGCCGCGGCTACAGCTGCAGACAATCTTTTATAAGTCCCATTTTCTAAACGTTCCCGTATACCAGAGAAAGCTTCAAGGGTTTCCGCAATGTCTTCCATAGTATGTGTTGCTGTAGGTATAAGTCTTAAAAGAATTAAGCCTTTAGGAATTACAGGGTACACAACGATAGAGCAGAAAATACCATAGTTCTCACGCAAATCCTTTACTAACGCCATTGCTTCTGGAATGCTACCGTTTAAATACACCGGCGTAACACAACTAGATGTTGTACCAATATCGAAACCACGTTCTTTAAGCCCGTTCTGTAATGCATTTACATTCTCCCAAAGTTTATTCTTTAACTCTGGCATAGTACGCAACATATCTAAACGTTTTAATGCCCCCTTTACATATACCATAGGTAATGATTTAGCGAACATCTGTGAACGTAAATTGTATTTTAAGTAATCTATAATTTCTTGATCAGCCGCAACAAAAGCTCCAATACTAGCCATAGATTTAGCAAAAGTTGCTAAATAGACATCAATATCATCTTGTACGCCTTGCTCCTCGCCTGCTCCTGCACCAGTTTTACCCAAAGTTCCAAAACCATGAGCATCATCAACCAATAATCTAAAGTTGAACTTTTTCTTTAGCGCAACAATCTCTTTAAGGATACCTTGCTCGCCACGCATTCCAAAAACACCTTCAGAGATAACCAAAATACCTCCTCCAGTTTGCTCAGCCATTTTAGTGGCACGCTCCAAGTTCTTCTCTAAACTCTCCACATCATTATGCATAAATGTGAATCGTTTCCCCATATGAAGACGAACACCATCTATAATGCATGCATGTGCATCAACATCATAAACTATAATATCATCTTTAGTTACTAAAGCGTCAACTACGGACATAAATCCCTGATAACCAAAATTCAATAAGTAAGAGGCTTCCTTACTAACAAAGGCTGCTAATTCTTGTTCTAATTGCTCATGGAAATCTGTATGACCGCTCATCATACGAGCACCCATTGGATAAGCAGAACCATGTTCTAGTGCAGCTTCTCCATCAACTTTTTTAATTTCAGGTAGGTTTGCAAGACCCAAATAATCGTTAATGCTCCAAGTAATAACTTCTTTTCCTTGAAACTTCATTCGGTTAGAAATTGGTCCTTCCAACTTAGGGAATACAAAATATCCTTCAGCTTGCGAAGCCCATTTTCCTAATGGCCCTTTATTCTCGATAATTCTTTCAAATAAATCTTTCATCTACCTCAAAATTAAATCAATTGCAAAAATATACATTTTTACTAAGCAAGCAATGCCCTATTTATAAACAAAAGCGGCAACTTTGTTTAAGTTGCCGCTTTTAAAATATCTTATGTATTCTAGTTATTTGATGTACTGTATCTCTTTTGGAGTCTCCGCGTTTTTAGCATCAAAAAAACCTTGATTCTGCATCCACTCATCACTATAAATCTTACTCATATAGCGAGAACCATGGTCTGGAAAAATAACTACCACATTACTATCTTTTTTAAACTCTCCTTCCGTACCATACTGCATAAGTGCTTGCATGGCTGCACCGCTTGTATAACCAACAAACATACCTTCTGTATGCGCTATTTTACGAGCCATATGCGCACTCTCGGCATCGGTAACTTTAATATAACGGTCAATAGTATTAAAATCCGTAACAGATGGAATCAAATTTTTACCTAACCCCTCAATTCTGTATGGATAAACCTCTTCATGGTCAAATTCGCCTGTCTCGTGGTACTTTTTAAGTACTGAACCATAAGCGTCAACAGCTAAAACCTTAATTTTTGGGTTCTGCTCTTTTAAAAAGCGAGCTGTACCTGAAATTGTTCCGCCTGTACCACTACAAGCAACTAGGTGGGTAATATTACCATTAGTCTGTTCCCAAATCTCTGGACCAGTAGTTCTGTAATGAGCCTCAATATTCAATTCATTGAAGTATTGGTTGATGTAAATAGAACCTGCTGTTTCTTTATGCAAACGCTTTGCTACTTCATAATACGAACGTGGGTCATCTGCACTAACGTGAGCAGGGCAAACGTATACCTCAGCACCCATAGAACGTAACATATCTATTTTATCTGGAGAAGATTTAGAGCTAACAGCCAAAATACACTTATAGCCTTTTACCATACTAGCCATAGCTAAACTAAAACCAGTATTGCCAGATGTTGTTTCTATTATAGTACTTTCAGAATTTAAAAGTCCTTTACGTTCGGCTTGTTCAATAATGTGAACAGCTATCCTATCCTTTGCAGAATGTCCTGGGTTAAACGCTTCTACTTTGGCGTAAAAGTTACCCGTTAGCGATTCTGCTATTCGATTTAGTTTAATAAGGGGCGTATTACCGACTAAATCTAATATGCTATTATAAGCATTAATATTATTATCCATAGTTAAGTAAGGTCTTGTAAATAAGGCTTTAAAACCCTAAATACGGTGCAAAAATAATAATTTTTATTTTACTCGATAATCGATATTGTAATACTAAGGAGACTTGCTGCGATTTTATTATTATTTCTTAACGAATGCCTCCTGAGCTTTCTCCTCGTAGATTTACTTAATTTTTTCTTCCAAATCTAAAATAAAGGCATATTCCTTGGCGGTTTCTTTTAAAGCTTCGAATCTGCCCGAAGCGCCGCCATGGCCAGCTTCCATATTGGTATCTAAAAATAGTTGATTATCGTCAGTCTTATACTCTCGAAGCTTTGCTACCCATTTTGCTGGCTCCCAATATTGTACTTGAGAGTCATGAAGCCCTGTAGTAACTAGTAAATTTGGATATTTCTTAGCTTCCACATTATCATAAGGTGAGTATGATTTCATATAATCATAATATTCTTTATCATTTGGGTTGCCCCACTCGTCATATTCTCCGGTAGTTAAAGGAATACTATCATCCAACATCGTGGTAACAACATCAACAAAAGGAACCGCTGCAATTACTCCATTATATAACTCTGGAGCAATATTGACCACTGCTCCCATTAACAATCCACCAGCAGATCCTCCCATTGCATATAAATGCTCTGGCGATGTATATTTTTCTGCTATTAAATGCTTAGATACATCCACAAAATCTGTAAATGTATTTTTCTTAGTTAACAGCTTACCATCCTCATACCAAGGTCTTCCTAAATACTCACCTCCTCTTACATGGGCTATGGCATAGATAAAACCTCTATCCAACAGACTTAATCGCACCGATGAAAAATAAGGGTCAATTGTAGAACCATAAGAACCATAAGCGTATTGCAATAATGGACTTGTGCCATCTAATTTAGTGTCGCTGTGATATACCAAAGAAACTGGCACTTTTGTGCCATCTTCTGCACTAGCCCAAATACGTTCAGATTTATAGTCCTCTTTATTAAACTTACCACCTAGAACCTCTTGTTCTTTTAAAACTTCACTTTCTTTAGTACTCATATTAAAATCTATAATGGAGTACGGAGAGGTCATTGCATTATAGAAATAGCGAAGTTTCTCTGTATCAAAATCTAAGTTTGTTGTTCCTCCAGCCACATAGGTTTCGCTTTCAAAAGGTAGATAGTAACTATCTGAACCATCCCAACGAACTATCTTCATTTTATTTAAACCGTTTTCGCGTTCTGAAAGCACATAATAATCTTTAAAGATGTCTATTCCTTCTAACATCACATTTTCGCGGTGTGGTATAAACTCTTTCCAATTTTCATATGAGGTATTCTCCTCTCCCACTTTCATTAACTTAAAATTTGTAGCGTCATCCTTATTAGTAAGCACATAAAAACTATCATCATAATGAGAAATAGAATATTCTAGACCTCTTGTCCGCGGTGAGAATATTTTAAACTCATCATCTGGTTTGTTTGCTGCTATAAATTGGTATTCTGAAGTTAAAGTACTTGTTGAGCCAATTACTATATACTTTCTTGATTTAGTCTTATAAACAAAGGTGCTGTAAGTTTCATCTTCTTCGTGAAATACTAATACATCATCCGTTGCTGGAGTGCCAAGGATATGTTTATAGATTTTATCGGAACGTAGGGTTACTGGGTCTTTTTTTGTGTAAAACAAGGTTTTATTATCCGCAGCCCAAACAGAACCACCAGTAGTGTTCTCAATCTTATCTGGGTAAATTTGACCTGTTTCCAAATTTTTAAACTGAATAAAGTATTGTCTTCTAGAAACTGTATCGGTAGCAAAAGCAGTCAATTTGTTATTTGGGCTTATAGATACACCTCGTAAATTAAAAAAATCGTGACCTTTTGCCAATTCATTACAGTTGAACAAAATTTCCTCCTTAGCTTCAAGCGATTCTTTCTTTCTTGAATAGATTGGATATTCTTTTCCTGTTTCAAATCGAGTTAAATAATAATACCCGTTTCTTTTATAAGGTACAGACTCATCATCTTCCTTTATACGGGATTTCATTTCTGTGAATAATTCCTTTTGAAACTCTTTAGTATGAGCAGTGTTTTCTTGATAATAGGTATTTTCTGCTTCTAAATAAGCAATAACCTCTTTATCCTCTCTGTCATTAAGCCAATAATAATCATCTACGCGAACATCACCATGAATTTCAAGATTTTTTGGAACTTTATTTGCTTTTGGTGCTGTCATAGTCAGAGGTGAGTTTTTCTCATTTTTACAAGAAGCGGCAAAAATAAGACAGAAAAAAAGAATAGGTAATAATCTAATAAAATAGCTCATTATGTGAATTTTGCTCAATTTAGTAATTTTGCATAGAAATTTAATTAGAGAAAATATGTTTGGTGATTTAATGGGAATGATGGGTAAACTAAAAGATACCCAAGAGAAAGTAAAAGTTACTAAAGAACGTTTAAATACCGTTTTAGTAGATGAAACTTCGGCTGATGGGCTATTAAAAGTTTCATTAACAGCAAATAGAAGCCTAAAATCTATTACTATTGATGATAGTCTTATGCAAGACAAAGAACAATTAGAGGATTATTTAATCCTTACATTGAATAAAGCCATTGAGAAGGCTACAGCTATAAATGAAACTGAATTAGCCGCAGTTGCAAAAGAAGGTATGCCCAATATTCCGGGGATGGATTCGTTATTTAAATAAATGGCAAGAAAATTGCCTTACTAAAAATAAAAGGAGATGAAAACCATACTATATATTTTTACGTTTTTCTTTTTGCTTCCAAATGTTCCAGAAACTAAGACAATAGGAACAATAGACTGGCAAACAGATTACAAAACTGTACTTAAGAAGGCTAAAAAGGATAAAAAAAATGTTCTGGTTTATTTTACAGGAAGTGATTGGTGTCCTCCTTGTAAAATGCTGAAGAAAGATTTATTCGAAACCAGTGATTTTAAAGAATTATCTAACAATTATGTTTTATTATATGTTGATATTCCAAGAAACAAGGATATTTTAAGCCCAGAACAATACTCAAAAAATAAAGCACTACTTTCTAAGTATAACAAAAAAGGTGTTTTTCCTCTAATGGCAGTTTTAAGCCCTAATGGTGTTCTCTTAGATGATTATTCTGGATATAGTATGAACGGAGAGGTTCAATACCATCTCGACTTTTTGAAAAAAAATAAATAAAAAAAGCCTCCATTTAGGAGGCTTTTTAATGATTGAATAGTAGTGTTTAGTTATTAATCAATCTAAATTCTGTTCTTCTATTAGAAGCGTGCTCTCTCTCAGTACAAGAAACACCATCAGCACATCTGTTTTTTAACTTTCTTTCACCGTAACCATTAGCTACTAATAAGCTAGAGTTAACACCTTTAGAAATTAAATAATCAGCTACAGCTTTAGCTCTTCTTTCAGAAAGGCTTTGGTTAGATGTTGATCCACCTCTAGAATCTGTATGAGAAGCAATTTCTAATTTAGTACCAGCATTCTGGTCTAAAACTGGCATCAAACGAGAATCAATAATACGCTTAGCTTCTGAAGTTAAAGTAGCACTACCTGTGTTCCAGTTAATTGGTAAAGCTTGATACTCTACTAAAGAACACTCAACTTCTTTCCAAGTAGTTAAACCTCCTTTAGTTTTCATTACTTCTTTAGTAACAGTTTTTGTTACAGCAGCTACAGTTTCTTCAACAGTGTAAGCATCTTTATCTAAAACTGTTTTTGTAATTGTAGCATATTCTGCAGGAACAACTTCTTCTACAACTGTTGCAGGAGCTAACATTACTCTTTTAGTGTAAGAAGCATTTTTTACAGAACCAACTGTTTTTGTTGCAGAAGCATCATTTGCTAATACTTGTGTACTTACAGTAGTGTACTCTGCTGGGTATCCTTTATAACACCAGTAGCGACAATCATCTGGGTTACCAGAAGCACAATCAGGTGCTGGTGAACCAAGCTCCCATTGAGCATAAGCTGGCTTAACCTCAATTGTTTCTGAGCTAGATCTAAAACTAGCTGGAGTAATACTTAAAGAATTCCCTGCTTCTTTAGAAACATAAGAAACTGTTTCTGTTCCCCATTTTGCAGGAACAACAGCAAGTCTCTTACCTTCTTCTTTTACTAAAACTCTCTCTGTAACTGTTTTATAAGTTGCAGGTACTGTTTTTAAAACCTTGTAAGCTGGCTTTGTTGTAATTGTAATTGTCTCATTACCATAAACATCTGGAGTCGTACAACGAACATAACATTTACCTGGCTCTGGGTTAGTAGGTAAATCTTGCGCACTAATTGCGGCTGTGGCAAAAATTGCCAAAAGAAATAGAACTTTTTTCATAATCATTAAATGTGTTAGTTAATTATTTTATAGTGGGCTACAATATATACCCTTATTGATAACTATGAAACCTATTTCTTAAAAAAGTCACAAAATTTAAAAATAATTCATCAAAACTAAGAGAATGACTAAGAATTCTTCAATAAAAAATTGAAAAAACAACTACATGTAGTAATATATCTATATGAAAAACAGACTTTTATCTAAAAAAATATAAACTAAGCTAACTGGGAAAGCGCTTTCAAAAAAGTACCATGCATACTATCTATGTAATCCAAATGAGTAACAATTCTCAATTTACCTTGTCCCATACTTATAATAGAAATATTTTTCTCTTCCAATTTTTTTAGAAAGTTATCTACTGACAAAATAGTCTCATTTACTTCAAAAATGATAATATTGGTTTCAATAGGCTCTACTTTTTTAATAAAATTTAAAGTACTAAGGACCTTACCAATTTCTTGAGCTTTTTGATGGTCTTCTACTAGTCTGTCCAGATGATTATCTAAAGCATAAATCCCTGCTGCTGCTAAAAACCCTACTTGTCGCATTCCTCCTCCTAAGATTTTACGTATTCGTATTGCGTCATGAATTAGTTGCTTACTTCCAACCAATACTGAACCTACAGGGCAACCTAAGCCCTTACTCAAACAAACACTAATCGAATCGAATAATTCTCCATATTGTTTTGGGGTTTCTCCTTTTGCTACTAGAGCATTCCAAAGGCGTGCTCCATCTAAATGATATTTTAAATTATTTTTATCACAAACTTTCTTTATCTTTTTTAATTCTTCAAAATTCCAACATGCTCCCCCGCCCTTGTTTGTAGTGTTTTCAATACATACTAAACTGGTTAATGGACTATGGTAAAAATCTGGTGGATTAATACTAGCCTCAACTTGTGGAGCAGTCATCATTCCTCTACCTCCATCCACTAATTTGCAAGAAACACCACTATTAAAGCTTACTCCCCCACCCTCATAATTATAAACATGAGCGTATTTGTCGCAAATTAATTGTTCCCCAGGTAGCGTATGTAATTTTATTGCAGTTTGGTTAGTCATACTTCCGCTAGGAAAAAAAAGTGCAGCTTCCATTCCAAACAAGTCAGCTACCTTAGCTTCTAATTTATTAACCGTTGGGTCATTCTTAAAAACATCATCCCCAACTTCTGCACTCATCATAGCATCAAGCATACCAGGAGTTGGTTTGGTAACAGTATCGCTTATTAAGTTAATCTCCATAAAATTCTCTAGTTAAAACAAGCCATCCCAATTGGTGAACCGTCTGGGATTTTTGGTGTAGCAATTACTTTAAATTGTTCTGGGTGTTCATAAAAATTTGAGATTCTTCTGCTCATTTCACCTTCAATCGGTTTTCCATAAGAACCAGAAAACTGGATGGCTAGTTTCTTTAATACTTGATTTGCAATACCATTTACTTGCGGATGTACAGCCGTATGTGAAGCTAAATTCATTAAATGAAACAATACCCTAAAATTAATATTCTGTTGCGCTTCATTGATATATAAATCCTTAACCGATTTATTGATGGTGTTCTTAATTAGCTCATCTAAAACTTCTTGTAAACCAAGATTCTTAGAATTAGCAGCCTTTTGTTGAATAAGTCTAGATGCACGCTGAGGGTGCAAAAGTAAACTTAAAGTCATATCTGCTGCAGTTTCTGAAGCAGAAAGAGCATCAAATGAAACACCAGTTTTCCCTTTTAAAGATTCTCTTGATTTTCCATATCCTATAGCTCTCGGCGGAAATAAACTTAGTTTTTCTCTTGGGATTGCAATTTTTTCAGCATCTAAAGTCATTAAAACGCTATTAAGTGCTTCTAGTTGTGTTGTCTTATCTAATATTGAAACAGTAGGTTGACCATCTCCTTTAACGGCATAATTATAGTTTAAACCACCTATTAATTTAGTAGCGGCTTCTGTTTGATAACGATGGAAAAAATATAGTGGGGCAAAAACATCTTCTAAAACTGAGTTTGGCTCTCCTTTTCTAATATTATCAATTGAAAAATTACGAATTGCTGTTTCTCTAATTTTTAGAACGTCTTCTAGTTCCATACTTGCGCTCTTTCCATTATCCCATAGATGTGCTAAAACATGAGCACCGCCCATAGGTCTAGCATCTTGGTCAGAAATATAACGTAAGCCTGCATTCTGAGCATCTTTCAAAATTTTATCTAACCCTTCTTTCTCAGAATTTTCAGAAATATCTGAATACGAATAGGCAACGGTTACTTTATCCCAAGCACCAATATTTACAGCATAAGCATCAGAAAAATCAATTTCACCTTCGTTCAATTTAAATTGAGGGTGCGGATAATCCATTACTGAGGCTCTCCCATTGGTGCTAGCAGCAAAATTATGAGCAAAACCTAAAGTATGACCAATTTCGTGTGCAGACAACTGTCGTATTCTAGCCAAAGCCATTTCTAACATAGGTTGGTAATTATCATCACGTTCAGCAAAAGGTTTATTCATTAAAGCCTGTGCTATTAAAAAATCTTGGCGAATACGTAAGCTACCTAAGCTTACATGTCCTTTCATAATTTCGCCTGTTCTAGGGTCAGTAATACTACTACCATAACTCCAACCTCTTGTAGAGCGATGTACCCATTGGATTACATTATACCGAACATCCATAGGGTCCGCGTTATCTGGTAAAATCTTTAATTGAAATGCATCTTTATAACCAATAGCCTCAAAAGCTTGGTTCCACCAACGGCCGCCATCTAATAGTGCAGAACGTACTGGTTCTGGTGTGCCATTATCTAAATAATAAATAATGGGTTCAACAGCTTCACTAATTTCTGCATTTGGGTTTTTCTTTTCTAAACGGTGTCTGGTTATATATCGTTTTAAAATAGATTCTTGAACTGGCGTTGCATAGTCATAATACGAGAATGGGTAAGAACCGCATCTTGGGTCAAATTCACGTTTCTCATAGTTAGAATCTGGTAATTCTATCAGAGAATGATGTTGCGCTACAGTAACTAAACTGGCATTTGGGGCAACAGACCTTATATAACCTCCTTTGGGTTGTCCTTTAAAAGTTAAGGCAACATCAAACTCCACATTTTTAGGAAAAGCTTTGGTACGTTCAAAAGCCAGCGCACTCTTTGTCTTGTCTAGGCTATAAGAACCTTGTTTGCTTCTTTGCAGTCTACTACTAACTCCATGAGCATCTCGCATTAAAAAATCGGTAATATCTATTAAATAACTGCCTTTCTGTTCTTCTACAATTTTAAAACCATGCAAAATCGATTTTGCAAAAGCTTGTTCCACAGATTTACGTTCTAAATCATTATCAGTTAGTGCTCGAAACCTCAAGTTTGGTTGTACTAAAAGTAACTTTGTTCCTGCTTTTCTAAAAAAGACTACTTGTTCATTACCTAATTGCCCCCTATCTAAACCAATATCGTTACTTCCTATTCCACTACTTAAAGAGTATACGTATAGAAATTCTTTCTCTAAATCATCAACTTGTAAGTAGATTTTATCACTGCCATCATCATAATAGAAGTTAAAATATCCGTTGAACTTTTGGAAACCCTTTGCTTTTTCAAAAGTTTGCGCGATAGTAGCTGAAATTGAAAAAATCAGCATAAGAATCAAAGTCAATTTGTATTTCATGATTGGTTTATTAGAATTCTAAATTTATATAAATTTCATTGCCTAACCATAGTGCAAGTCCTATTTTTGTTTTTAAATATTAAATATGACTACAATAGATCAGCATAAGAATCTTTTTGATCGCCTTGGAGCGTTAAGGAGGTATCTTTGACATTGATGCTAAACTTATTGAAATTGAGAATGAAGAAGAGAAAACATTAGCTCCGGGATTTTGGGATAACCCCAAAGAAGCCCAGGTAAAGATGAAATCTATTAAATCTAAAAAGAAATGGGTCGAAGATTTTAATTCGGCACGTACTTTAGTTAATGACCTAGAGGTTTTATTAGAGTTTCAAGAAGCTGGTGAAGTTGAGGAAGAGGAAGTCACTCAAAAGCATGATAAGGCGGTTGACCTTATTGAAAGCCTTGAGTTTAAGAATATGCTTTCAGATGAAGGTGATGAACTTACAGCTGTTTTACAGATAACTGCTGGTGCGGGGGGTACAGAAAGTTGTGATTGGGCAGCCATGTTAATGCGAATGTATTTAATGTGGAGTGAAAAGAATGGTTACAAAGTAAAAGAGCTTAATTATCAAGAAGGAGATGTTGCTGGTATAAAAACAGTAACAATAGAAATTGACGGTGATTATGCATTTGGATGGCTAAAAGGTGAAAATGGGGTGCATAGACTAGTACGAATTTCTCCTTTTGATAGCAATGCGAAACGGCACACATCATTTGCATCTGTTTATGTATATCCATTAGCTGATGATACTATAGAAATTGATATTAACCCAGCGGATATTGAAATTACTACAGCCCGTTCGAGTGGTGCTGGTGGGCAGAATGTAAATAAAGTAGAAACTAAAGTACAATTGGTACATAAGCCAACGGGGATACAGATTTCTTGTTCCGATTCTCGCTCACAACATGACAATAGAGCTACGGCAATGAAAATGCTCAAATCTCAATTATATGAAATTGAATTGCGAAAAAAACAAGAAGCAAGACAAGAGATAGAATCTTCTAAAATGAAGATTGAATGGGGCTCACAAATTAGAAA
>CAYTRI010000052.1:0-3010 GCA_964440105.1 uncultured Flavobacteriaceae bacterium | reverse complement strand
CCAGAAGCAAAAACAGCGGAACAAGTAGTTGATGAGTTCATGCCAAAAATGATAGAGGCCTTAGAGTTAGACCCTTTCGAAGAGGCGGTTGTAAAATCAACTTTTGTTAAATACGTCCAAAAAAGAATGGAACTCCAAATATTAAAATTGGAGCCTCAAAAAATGAAGGAAGAATATGAAAAGCTTGCCAAGCTTCAGGATCAAGAACTAAAAGCTGGCCTACCAGAAGATAAATACGACAAGTATTTAGAATTACAGAAAAATCAATTCAAAGCCAAAAAGAAAAAAAAGAAGAAAAAGAAGAAATCAAAATCCTAATATGAAAAAACTGTTACTTATTGCGATTGCATTAAATTTTACAACATTATTCGCGCAAAGACCTCAAGGGCAAAGACCAAACATAAAAGTAACAGGAACAGTAATAGATAAGGAATCTGGACAACCATTAGAATATGCTACGCTTGTACTACAAAGCGTTCGAAACCCAGAAGAAATTACAGGCGGAATTACAAACCTTGATGGGGTATTCGAAGTAGAAGCACCCGCAGGAATGTATAATATTTCAGTAGAATATATCTCCTACAAAACTTTTAAAAAAGAACAGCAACTACTTCGTTCAGATACAGATTTAGGGAGAATAGTACTTGCTATTGATGTTGAACAACTTGCTGAGGTAGAGGTTATTGCCGAAAAAACAACAGTTGAGCTTCGTTTAGATAAAAAGATTTACAACGTTGGTAAAGACCTTACCGTAAGTGGTGGTACCGTAAGTGATGTTTTAGATAATGTGCCATCTGTCTCCGTTGATGTAGAAGGTAATGTACAACTTAGAGGTAATGATGATGTGCGTATCTTAATTAATGGAAAACCATCTGCAATCACAGGACTAAATAGTACTGAAGCATTAAGACAATTACCCGCTGAGTCAATTGAAAAAGTTGAAGTAATTACATCGCCATCTGCCAGATACGATGCAGAAGGTTCCGGAGGTATTATTAATATTATATTAAGAAGAAGTAAACTACAAGGCTTAAATGGAGCTATAACTACTAATTTAGGACACCCAACATCAGCTGGTATAAATGGCAACTTAAATTACAGAACAGGAGATTTAAATATTTTCACAAACACAGGTTACAACTATAGAGAACGTCCTGGAAACTCTTTTAATGAAACAGATTTCTTTGATGAAACTGGGGCTTTCACAAATTCTATTAGAGAAGAAAGAGATTTTGACAGAATACGGAAAGGCTACAATATAAATTTTGGTGTAGAATGGTATGTAAATAAGACTGCTTCTATTACGCAATCTATCTTTTTAAGGAATTCTGATAACAGTAGTGAAACAACTAATAATTTTTTTCAGACAGATATTGCCGGTGATACAAGCTCTGGATTTCGTTTTGATCCAGAAACTGAAGACGATAAAACATTCCAATACTCTTTTAATTACGACAAGCAATTTAATGGTGATTCTGATCATAAATTAACTTTCGCTTTTCAATATGAAAAAAGTGATGAAAGTGAAGAATCCTTAATTGTACAAAATGGTTTTGATAGTGAAAGTGTTGAAACCATTGAAGACCAACGTCGTTTGTTTTTACAATCAGACTATGTTGTTCCGGTAGGTAAAAGTGGTCAATTTGAGTTAGGTTATCGTGGAGATTTTAATCAATTAAACACAGATTACAATGTAGCTTTTATAAGTCCTACTATAGATGTGTTAGGTATTACTGACCCAAGCAATGTACTTGATTACAAAGAAACCATAAATGCGCTTTACACACAGTTTGGTACAAAAATTAAAAAATTCTCATTTCTTAGTGGATTAAGGTATGAATCAACTCGTTTGATAATAAATCAAATCGAAACTGGAGATTTTAACCGTAATAATTTTGATGGGCTCTTTCCAACACTAAATCTAAATTATGAGTTTACTGAAACAGAAAGCATTCAGTTTGGCTACAATAGAAGAATTAGAAGACCTCGTTCACGTTTTTTAAATCCTTTTCCATCACGATCTAGTCCTACAAATTTATTTCAAGGAAATCCGAGTTTAACTCCTTCTTTTTCTAACCAAGTAGATTTTGGCTATTTAAAACGTTATAAAAAACTAACATTAAACAGTTCTATCTACTTTGCAAGAGCAACAGACGTTATAACATTTATTACGGAAGATACTGGTGAGGATACTGTTTTTGATGGTGAGCAAGTAAGCATTATTAGAAGAACTCCTGTAAACCTTGCAAAGAATGATCGTTATGGTTTTGAGATGAATGCCAACTATAGACCAACTCGTAAATGGAATATAAACGGAAATGTAAACTTATTTAATCTAATCACTAGAGGTGATTTTAATGGTCAAAATTTTGATGCAGAAAACTTAAGTTGGTTTGTTAGATTAAATAACAAGTTAACACTGCCGGGTAGTGTTGACTGGCAAACCAGACTTTTTTACAGAGGACCATCTGAAACAGCACAGACAAAAAACCAAGGTATTTTTTCCATGAGTTTAGCTTTTAGTAAAGACTTATTTAAAGAAAAAGCTTCCTTAGCTTTAAATGTGAGTGATGTGTTCAATAGCCGAAAAAGGATAAGTGAAACAACAACTCCTTTTTTTCAAAGTGATAGTGAGTTCCAATTTCGAGTACGTAGCTACAATCTTTCATTCACTTATAGATTCAATCAAAAGAAAAAACGAGGAGATGGTCGCGGTAGAGAAGATGAAGGTGGCGATGAGTTTGATGGATAATAAAAACAAAAAAGGAGCCAAATGGCTCCTTTTTTTATTCGTTACGTTTAGCTCTTTTGGCTTCACGTCTTTCTTTCCACATTTCTAATAAGTTTCCTCCCAACCAATATGGGACTACAAAAGTCAATAAAAAAATCATTAACCAAAACCCAATTGTTAAGATGGTTAAAAAGGCTAAAAATCCAAGATATTGATCAAATTCTACCATGAAACTTAATTTATATTACAAAGATACCATGAAATGATTCAAAATTGCAA
>CAYTRI010000051.1:0-16032 GCA_964440105.1 uncultured Flavobacteriaceae bacterium | reverse complement strand
GATATATTTCTTTACAAGAACAAATTCTCCTTAACGGATAAAAAAGGGATTTTTTATCAAATCGACACTAAAGGAAAGCTAGTTACCACCAATTTTAACTTGAACCAAGACCATGGCATGTATGCCACTAGTAAAACATTGGTTTTAATGAATGATAATGTTCTAAGTATAAAAGGCAAAAAGATTGAATTGGAATTGGGGGTTTATACCCAACCTAAAATCTTCTACATCTACGATAAAATATATGTTGCGGTTACCGATATTCAAAACCAAAAAATATATTTATACGACAGCCAAGCTAGACCCATTTCTAACTTTCCTGTTTATGGGAATTCGATAATAGATATGGCAGATATCGATGGCGATAAAAAGTTAGAACTTGTTGCTAAGGACCAAGAAAACAGCATTATTGTTTACAAAATTAATTAGCCTTGTTATACACTAATTTGCACCAAGCATACATTTTTTAGTAATTGTTGTATTTAAGTCTTTGTAAATTAACATATCGAAACATAAAAACTCAAAATGAAAAAATCAACATTACTAGTGCTCCTATCTATATTTTGGATGCAGGCAGCATTAAGCCAAGCTAATTGCAGTAAATATTACCCTATGATAGAAGGGGCATCTTTTCAATATACTAACTATAATAAAAAAGGGAAAATTGAGGGTAAAGTATCATACAAGGTAATTAAAGTCTCAGCTGCTGGGGACAACACCTCCGCAACTATGGCTCTTCAACTAAAAGATGAGAAAGGAAAAGAAATCTACAATACCGATTATAACTTTACTTGTACTGGAAATATGGTAACTGTAGATTATGAGTCCTTAGTACCAACAACTATGTTAGAGCAATATAAAGATATGGAAATGGAGATCTCTGGTACTGACCTAGAATTACCAAATGATCTTAGTGTTGGACAACAATTGACTGATGCAAACGTAACGATGAAAATAAGTATGGGTGGTATGAATATGAATACCACCGTGGATTTAATAAATAGAAAAGTAGAAAAACAAGAAAGTGTTACCACATCTGCCGGCACTTTTGAGTGTTTTGTTATTTATACAGACAATAAGATTAAAGCTATGGTGGCTAAACAAAATTTTCCTTCTCGCATTTGGTTTTCTGAAGGAGTTGGAATGATTAAACAAGAAAGCTACAATAAAAATGGTAAGTTAATTGGTAGTACGCAGCTTACAGGTTTTTCTAAATAATAATAAAAACAAAAAACTTCGGCACTAAACTGAGGTTTTTTGCCTTATTTAGTTCTGCCTTAAAAAACTAAAATATTCTAGCCGTTTCCACTTTAGTGTATTTACTTTTCTATTTACTAATTCAACCATTTTTTGAAAAGCCTTGGTCTATTTTAAGCAATATTAAGTCAAAATAATACGTTTTTAGAGTAACCCACTCTAAAATTTTATTTTACTTAATAACCTTACAATCTATTTATAATGAAACGGATTTCAATTTTAATGCTACTTGCCTTATTAATTATATTTAAAGCAAATAGCCAAAGTAATTGTAGCACATACTATCCTGTTAGTGAAGGGGCAACTTTTAAATATAAAAACTATAATAAAAAAGGTAAAACAGATGGAACCACTTCATACAGAATACTAGAATCTATAACGGAAGAAGGAAAAACTGTTGCCAATATATCTTTTCAAATAAAGGATTTACAAGGAAAATCAACATTTAGATCAGAATACAATATAACCTGTAATGGTGATATGACAGCGATAGGCTTTAAATCACTTTTACATCCAAGTTTTGTTGATGGGTATCAAGATTCTGAAATGGATATAACTGGGACAAATCTTGAATTACCTAATACTTTAAATGTTGGACAAAAATTGCCAGATGCAAATGTTTCTGTGAAGGTTAATGTTGTAGGTATTAAAATGAATGCTACGGTTGAGATAACAAACCGTAGAGTAGTCCGAAAAAACAATCTTCGAACTGCTGCAGGGAAATTTGATTGCTTTGTTATTTTTAATGATAATTATACCAACGCAGGTGTGCTAAAACAAAAGTTTCAAACGCAAACATGGTATGCGGAAGGTGTAGGAATTGTTAAACAAGTAACCTATGGTAAAAGAGGGAAATTGGTTAGTAAAATGCAATTAAATAAATATTCAAAATAACATAAACAAAAATCTCGGTACTAAACCGAGGTTTTTTGTCTTATAAATTCAGCGTCGAAGAGCACCTCAAAATGTTTAAGTAATTTTTGCTTTACTTCCTCCTCATTAACCTCTTTTTTTCCTAATTCCACATTAAGAGAAGTGACCGCCTTGTCTTTAATTCCACAAGGAATCATTAAATCAAAATAACCTAAATCGGCATTTACGTTTAAGGCAAAACCATGCATGGTCACCCAACGACTTGCTCTTACGCCCATGGCACATATTTTGCGTGCAAAAGGCGTTCCTACATCTAACCAAACTCCTGTTTCACCGTCTGAGCGTTCTGCTTTAAGGCCATACTCAGCCAAGGTTAGAATAACCATTTCTTCTAGAAAACGGAGGTATTTATGAATATCTGTAAAGAAATTATCCAAATCTAAAATAGGATAACCTACTATTTGCCCGGGACCATGATAGGTAATATCTCCACCTCTATTAATCTTATAAAAAGTGGCTTCTTTTTCTTTAAGCTTAGCCTGATCTATTAATAAGTTATTAATATCACCACTCTTACCTAAAGTATATACATGTGGGTGTTCTACAAACAAAAAATGATTTGGGGTTTCAATATCAGCAGCCTCTCTCCTATTCTTAATTTTTAGGTCAACAATAGATTTAAAAAGTTCTTCTTGGTAATCCCAAGTGGTCTTGTAATCTCTATTGCCTAAGTCTTGTAAATGGACCTTTTTATTCATACCGCAAAGATACAAACAGCGCAATTAGTACTTAACTTTAGTTCGTATTATTCAAAATCACAAGTGCTGCTATTACTCCGGGAACCCAGCCGCAAAAAGTTAACAATAAGACAATTAAAAAGGAACCGCAACCTTTTCCTAAAACTGATAAGGGCGGAAATAATATAGCTAAAAGGACTCTCCAGAAACTCATTCTTTGATTTTTGATTGATGTATAACATCAGTCTTTAAAATACCAAAATTGTTACACTTAAATCTATTATTTTTAACCAATGAAGCAAATAGTCTTTTTAGCTTTTTTTGGTAATTTATTTTTTTTGAACGCTCAATATCAATTTAGTGGACAAGTACCTGAGGACAAGGCTAATCATTCTGTTTATCTTTCCTTAATTGAAAACTACAGAAAATCCTCACGAGTCTATTCTAACCAGATAATAAAAGAAACCAAAACAGATAACAGCGGACATTTCACATTTGAAGGAGATAACCTATCAAGTGAAAACAGAATCTACCGTATACATATAGATGGTTGTGAAGAAGATGGTAACGGTGGAGGTCACTTTTTAAAAGACTGTAACAATACCCAAAGCATTTTGTTTATTGCTCAAAAGAATGATACTATCTCATTTCCACTATTACAAAACAATCAAGCTCTTTGCGAGGTAAGCTCTACTAATAATAAATCGGGTCTTCTATTGGAGATTGATGCTTTAAAAGAAGAAATGATTCTTGATTTTCTGGAGTACGATAGCGAAGCCAATGAGTCGCTTAATTTTAAAAAATGGTTTAACACGTTTCAAGAATATGGAGAAAAGAATAAAGAACCCTTAGCCGACCTTTACATTTATGATTTTTTATCTGATAGAGCAAGCGAAACCCACTCCTACTATATTACCGATGTTCAAAACAATCCCTATTATGATAGTTTGGCACAACGACTAGTTAAAAACTACAAAAACAGTTCGTTTACAAATCAATATTTTAAAGAATTATTAGCTGATAAAACCATCAGCGAAATAAAAACTGAAGAATCGTCAAGTTTAGGGTTTATCAAGATTACAAGCATTTTATTATTAGTAATTTATATAGCTTTTCGCCTCTTTAAGTACAAGTCAAAATTTAGACGCTCTTCTTCCAAATCGCAAACGGAACTAACTCCACAAGAGGGACGGGTTTATAAGGCCATTCAAAATAACAAAACAAATAAGGAAATAGCAGCAGAGCTATTTATTAGTGTAAGTACAGTTAAAACCCATATTAATAGTATCTACAAAAAACTAAATATTACCTCACGTAAAGAAATTACAAAAAATCAACCGGGGGTCTAGTCCTTATTTCAACCCAGCAAAACTACTTTTCGAACTGTCATAGTCTGATTTTTGGATTCAAAATCTAGAAATCATGAAAGCTATTATTCTATTTGCTTTAATATTGAGTTTTAATACTATTAAGTCACAACAAGTCAATCAAGAAATTACTACTGAAAATGGTCGCCAATTTTTGGTTGGTCCTATAAACATAGAAGGACTACAAAGTAAGAATTACAATAATTGGTATAAAGCATCATACAACAATTATCAAACTGATGGTGCACTAGCGGAGATAATTCAAAAAAAACTTAAAGGATATCAGATTAAACTATTTTTAGGCACATGGTGTGGTGATAGTAAACGTGAAGTGCCTAGAATTATAAAAATACTGGAGCAAGCAAACTTTCCAATAGAAGACTTAGAACTTATAGCTCTTGATAGAAGAAAAGGGTTTTATAAAAAAAGCCCAAATGGCGAGGAAAATGGCTGGAATATTATTAAAATACCAACAGTCATTTTTATAAAAAATGGCAAAGAAGTAAATCGAATTACCGAAAGCTCTATAGAGTCCTTGGAAGAAGATATCTTGGCTATTTTAAGTGGCGAAACATACATTCCCAACTATTCATCAAAGTGAACGAAGAGTCATGCTAATAATTAGAGCGCAAAAGTGTAATTTTGCGCTTTAATTTTTTAATAGTTTTCCAGCATGCAATTATCGGAACAAGAAATCGTACGAAGAGAAAAATTGACCAAGCTTAGGGAAATGGGAATAGACCCTTATCCTGCAGCCTTATACCCAGTAAATACTACTTCTAAAAGCATAAAGGACGATTTTAAAGACGGCAAACAGGTTATTATTTCTGGCCGATTAATGTCTAGAAGAATTCAGGGGAAAGCTTCTTTTGCGGAGTTACAAGATAGTGAAGGCCGTATTCAGGTTTATTTTAACCGTGATGAAATCTGCACTGACGAAGACAAAACTTTGTATAATGATGTCTATAAAAAATTACTTGACATAGGTGATATCATTGGAATTGAAGGTGAACTTTTTACTACACAGGTTGGTGAAAAAACCGTTATGGTGAAAAACTTTTCACTGTTGAGCAAGGCTCTACGACCGCTTCCCTTACCAAAAGTGGATGCTGACGGAAATACCTATGACGAATTTAACGACCCAGAACTGCGTTATCGCCAACGCTATGTAGACTTAGTAGTAAACCCAAAAGTGAAAGAAACGTTTATAAAGCGTACAAAAATCACAAATAGCATTCGCGAGTTTTATAACGAACGTGGGTATTTAGAAGTAGAAACTCCTATTCTACAACCCATCCCTGGTGGTGCTGCGGCACGTCCATTCTTAACCCATCATAATGCATTAAATATTCCATTGTATTTGCGTATTGCGAACGAATTATATTTAAAAAGGCTAATTGTTGGTGGTTTTGATGGTGTCTATGAATTTTCTAAGGACTTTAGAAACGAGGGCATGGACCGAACGCATAATCCAGAATTTACGGTGATGGAATTGTATGTTGCCTACAAGGATTACCATTGGATGATGGATACTACGGAGCAGCTATTAGAAAAGATTGCTTTGGATGCTAATGGAACCAGCAAACTAACAGTTGGAGAAAACGAAATTGAGTTTAAAGCACCTTACGCTCGCGTTCCTATTTTAGAGGCCATAAAAACCCATACAGGACATGATGTTGCTGGTATGGGAGAAAATGAACTACGTGATGTTGCTAAAAGTTTAGGCATTGATGTTGATGAAACCATGGGAGTTGGTAAGCTTATAGATGAAATCTTTGGTGAAAAATGTGAACACCATTACATACAACCAACATTTATAATGGACTATCCAAAAGAGATGAGTCCACTAACTAAAGAACATCGTGATAACCCTGCATTAACCGAAAGATTTGAACTAATGGTTAATGGTAAAGAACTGGCAAACTGTTATTCTGAGTTAAATGACCCTATTGATCAACGGGAACGTTTTGAGGATCAACTAAAACTCTCCGAGAAGGGTGATGACGAAGCTATGTTTATAGACCAAGACTTTATACGTGCTTTAGAATACGGAATGCCTCCAACTTCTGGTATTGGAATTGGTATAGATCGTTTGGTGATGCTTATGACTAATAATTCATCCATACAAGAAGTCTTGTTCTTTCCGCAAATGCGACCAGAGAAAAAAGCGGTTGAATTAACGGATGAAGCAAAACTAGTTTTTGAGTCACTCAAAAAACAAGGCAAAATTTTACTGGTTGATTTAAAAGAACAATCAGGTTTATCAAACAAAAAGTGGGATAAATCGATAAAAGAATTGACCAAAAACAATTTAGCTAAAGTCAACAAAACTGATGAAGGGCTTTTTGTAGAACCCGCTTAGTGTTTTTTACGTAAATAAAAAGGTAACCGCGTTTCCAGACTCTTTTCAGGAAACAAAACCTATCACATCATGAAAAAAATATTCTTTGCATGCATTGCTATTGTTTTATTCAGTAGTCATACTATGTTTCTAAAATTGGATAGTTATTTTTTAGAACCAAATACATCTGTATCTCTTCAACTTTTCAATGGTACATTTGAAGAAAGCGAAAATGTTATAGATCGCAATCGCATGTTGGATGCAAGTATATTGAATAATGGAGTCCGAACAAAGGTTGCTGATTCTCAATGGACCGAAAAAGACAGTATTACTTTTTTAAATTTTAAGACAGGAGAAGCGGGAACCTATGTTGCTGGAGTATCCACCAAAGCTAGGTCACTAGCAATGGATGCCGAGGCTTTTAATGATTACCTAGAGCACGAAGGCATTTATGACATGTTGGAATGGCGTAAAAATAATGATGCTTTAGACTCGGCAGCAGTCGAAAAATATTCTAAACACGTAAAAACTATTTTCCAAGTTGGAGCTGTTAAAACCAACGATTGGCAAACAGCATTAGGCTATCCAATTGAGTTTATCCCATTACAGAATCCCTATGATCTTAACACTGGCGATAGTCTTGAGGTAAAATTGTTGTTAAACGGTAAGCTTTTGGCTAATCAGTTGGTCTATGCAGATTATTACGTTGGTGAAAAAGAACATACACATAGTGATTCTGAACCCCATAGCTATAGTTCTAAAAAAGTTACTACCGAACATTCTCATGACGGCGAGGAACCACATTCTCATGAGGTAGAAGAAAATGAAGAATCTCATACGCATGCAACTGGTCAAAAACTTAGAACAAATGCAGAAGGTATTGCTAAGGCACATCTTTCAGCTGATGGAGTTTGGTATTTTCAAACTATACATCTAGTAAATACGGAAGAAGAGGGGTTAACACATGAGTCCAATTGGACTACTTTAACTTTTGAGGTCACTCATGCCCATGGAGCAGATACTCATACGCATGAACATGAGCACAAAATCAGTAAAAAGTATATATTTTTAATTGGTAGTGTTTTATTAGTTGGGATTTTATTTTTGTGGTTCAATAGAAAAAATAACGAAAATGAATAATAAAAAATATTTACTAAGCGCATTACTTCTCCTATTTCCATTGCTTCTTGCTGCGCATGGAGTTAGTGAAAGTGACCAAGAGATATTAAGTAACGGAGGGCTTTTATCTTACATCTATGTTGGTGCAAAACACATGATTACTGGTTATGACCATTTACTTTTTTTAGCTGGTGTTATTTTTTACTTAACAGGATTTAAGGATATTGTTCGGTTTATTACCATTTTTACTGTAGGACATAGTATTACACTAATTGGAGCTACTTATTTAGGCATAACTGCGAATGAGCATTTAGTAGATGCAGTAATAGCTCTAAGTGTACTTTATAAGGGGTTTGAAAATTTAGGTGGATTTGAAAAATACCTAAAAGTAAAATCTCCAAATCTTTTACTCATGGTGCTGTTATTTGGTCTAATTCATGGTTTTGGACTTTCAACTCGGTTACAATCTTTTGATGTGGGCACATCTCAGTTTTTATCCAAAATAGTATGCTTTAATATTGGTGTTGAACTTGGTCAGGTATTAGCGCTTATCCCCATTGTTTTTGTAATAACCTTATGGAAATCAAAAAAGAGCTACAAAGCGTTTTATAAAGCTGCCAATGTCTATTTGGTGCTAGCTGGTATAGGTTTGTTTTTGTATCAGATATACGGCTATTTAAATGGGCATTAACAAGAAAATAAATGACCCTTTTTAATTTTTGAGCTTAATTCTTTTAGATAACAAGTACTTTTCTTCAAAAATTATCCTAGTTTAGAATTCTAATGGAACTAAGTAAAAAACTAGGTCTAATTTTAGGACCAGTCGTATTTTTAATTTTAATTAATCTACCTTTTCAATTAGTTTCTGAACAAGGTGATAGTGTTATAGCAGTTGCTGCTTGGATGCTTATTTGGTGGATTACAGAAGCTGTATCAATATCAGTTACAGCATTACTCCCTCTTTTACTTTTTCCACTACTAAAAATTATTCCAATTGCTGAAGTTGGTGCAAATTATGGAAGCCCAATTATATTTTTGTTTTTTGGTGGCTTTGTAATGGCACTAGCACTAGAAAAAGTAAATCTTCATAAACGCATTGCCTTAAACATTATTAAGTTAACAGGCACTACACCAAATAAGGTTGTTTTAGGTTTTATGATTGCCACTGCTTCGCTAAGCATGTGGATTAGTAATACCGCAAGTACTGTAGTCATGCTACCAATTGCTTTATCCGTTATTAATTTATTAGTTAATGATGAGGATGGCTTTACCAAAAGTGATCAAAATTTTGCGCTTAGTGTAATGCTTGGTATAGCTTTTTCGGCAAATGCTGGAGGCATTGCAACAGTAATTGGCACACCACCAAATTCAGTATTAATTGGACTATTAGAAAATGAGTATAATATTCAAATATCCTTTTTAAAATGGATGACGATAGGGCTTCCTTTTTCAATTTTAATGATTACCATTACCTACTTTGTATTGGTTAAATGGATGTTCCCAAATAAAAATTTAAAATTCAATGCTTCAAAAGAGGTAATACATTCCGAATTAAAAAAACTAGGACCTACTTCTGGTAAAGAAAAAATGGTATTAGTAATTTTTGGGATAACCGTTTTCCTATGGATTTTTAGAACGCTTATTAATAGCATTTTTCCAACGCTAGGCTTATCTGATACCATGATTAGTATTTTCGCTGCTATTGCCTTATTCTCAATTCCCTATAATATCAAAAAAGGTGATTTTATTATAAAGTGGAAGGACACCTCTAAACTAGCCTGGGGTATTTTAATACTTTTTGGTGGTGGACTAGCTTTGGCAAAAGGAATGTCTGCCAGCGGTATTGTAGATTTAGTTTCTAATGCAATAGCTAGTAGTGATATCAGCATATTATTTACAGCATCATTATTAATAATACTAATGCTATTTATGACAGAGTTGATGAGCAATGTTGCTTTAGTAGCGGTTTTAGCTCCAGTAGTAGCCGGTATTGCAATTGGGTTAGAAATTCCACTACTCTATCTATTGATTCCTGTTACAATGGCTAGCAGCTGTGCCTTTATGCTACCTATGGCAACACCGCCAAATGCAATAGTTTTTGCAAGTGGTTATGTAAAAGTTCCGCAAATGGCACGCGTTGGTATTATTTTAAACTTAATTGCAGTAGCACTATTAATTCTAGTATTTCAGTTTGTAATACCCCTACTATTTTAAAATAAAAAGGCTCCAATAACTTGGAGCCTCTTAATTCTTTGTTTTTTATAAAAACTAATCTTCGTAATCTTCAAATTCTAATTTGGATAAACCTTCTTGAGATTTTGTAAAATCGATAGGTAAAACATTTCCATCTTTTAATTGAAAGTCTGTCATTACCAATTGTTGTCTCGATAGCGCTCTTAAACCATTCATATTAGAAAAACTATTGTTAGAAAGGTATAACTTTTTCAATTGCTTAAGATTTTCCATACCAACTGGCATTTCACCACTTAAATTATTATCTGCTAGTGCAAGAGTATTCAACTTAGAAAGCTCTCTTACATTTTCAGGTAACTTTCCTTCTAGCTTATTATGACATAAATCAAGCTTTTTTAAATTTTGGAGCTTGTTTATAGTAGACGGAATGTTACCCACTAAATTATTGTTACCAAGGTTTATTTCTTTAAGGTTCTTAAACTTTCTAAATAATCCAGGTATTTTTCCTGTAATATTATTTTTCGATAAATTAAGAGATTCTAGATTTTTTAAATTACCAATGGTAATTGGTATCTTACCTTGTAAGTTATTGTTTGATAAATCTAAACCTACAACTTTACCATTTTTAATAGTAACTCCGTGCCATTCAGAAATTGGGGTGTCTTCATCCCATTGATTTGTCCATAAATGACCTTTTGTTTTAGATTTTAGTTCAAGAAGCGCAATTGCCTCACGTTCACTAATTTCAAGTTGAGCAGTAAGCAGATTAAAACATAATAAGAACAATCCTAAGAGGGAACAGGTAATTTTAGAAATTCTCATAGTAAATAGATTTGGTGTTAGTTATAATGCATCAAATAGGTCTCCTACCTATATGCAACGAACAAAATAGCAAAAAAATGTATTTTGTATCCATGAATTTCATATTTATTCGATGAAATGCAACATAAAACCCTATTCTTTGAATATTTAATAGAATAAGGTCTTATTATTAACGCTAATAAGTTATAGAGCTATTTTCTGTACGGATTAAAGTTTTCTGGCAAATAATCTGCAGTTTCAAAACCTAAATCAATATTCTCTTCTTCCATAAAATTGATTCCGCTTACAGGAACTTCTTCTTTATAAGGATTAAAGCCTTCTGGAAGATAATCGCTGGTATCAAAACCTAATTCTATTTGCTGCTCTTCTTCAATAAACTTTATTGAACTTACATCAAAATCTTCTGCTGTAGGTATAGTAGATTTTGCACTTAAAAGTGGTATTAAAAGGAATGCTAAAAAAGCTGTAGATAAGTATTTTTTATATTTCATGTCCGTTGTTTTAATAATTTGAGACAAAGGTAGAACAGTAAAAAATGGGTGTTAGTATGTTTTGAATTTTGTTAACAAGGAGTCAATATTTTTGTAGGAAAAGTATTCACAGTATTTTATTTCGAATACTCTTAATTTGTCAATTCTAGTTTAAAAAAATTGCGAAAATGATAATTTCACCTTCTTTTTTTTACTAAATACACTTGGTCGATTTTAATGTTATCTTTTTGTTAAGTGCATTTTATCGATGTTTTTAGAAGCTTTTTAAATGAAAAAGCCCGGTGTGGACCGGGATTTTCAACTAACTAATTCAAAAAATTTGATAAAATAAAAACATCCTACCTAGTTTGACCTTGCGTAAGGATCAAAATTTTCTGGGAGATACTTAGACGTATCAAAACCCAAATCTATTTCTTCTTCCTCCATAAAATTTATTGTACTCATTGCTACTTCACTTGTATGAGCATTAAAACCTAATGGAAGGTATTTTGAGGTGTCAAAACCTAAGTTGTACTCTAATTCTTCTTCTCCAAAATGTATACTTCTAATATCAAAGTAAACTTCGTAAGGATTAAAACCTTCTGGGAGGTAATCTTTAGTATCAAAGCCTAATTCAATATCCTCTATCTCCATAAAGCTGATTGACTTTATATCTACAATATTTTCGTAAGGGTCAAAACCTTCTGGCAAATACTCAGATGTTTCAAAACCTAAATCGATAGTTTCCTCTAAATCTGTAAATTCTACTAAGGTCATTTCAAAATTAGCCTCATAAGGGTTAAAGCCTTCAGGTAAATAGTCAGAAGTATCAAAACCAAGATTTAACTCTTCCTCTACTTCTAAAAATTCAATATCCCTAATGTCAAAAGTATTTTTAGCTTCAGCAAAACTTAAAGAATATTCTAAAGTTTTGTTTGTCTCCTCAGCACTAATATGTAATGCTGTTAAATTGTTCTCTAATGTACGCGTAGTTTCAGTTTTGTTGTTTGTTTTAGAAACAGTTACCGTGCCTTCTTGTTGTTCTACTATGGGCGAACTATTGAATAGTGCGAAACCATAAATTAATAATAATTTGTTCATTTTTTGATTGATTTGATGATTGATCTTGTATGCTTATAAGACTACTCAAAAAGATAAATGTTACAGCCTTTTCTGTTTTTTAACACATTTTACACTTCCTTACATCCTAGTTATACTGGGCGTTTCAGCGGCAACTATCAGTAAAACGCAATATTCCCAGAGGTTGGCCTTTCTTAGAAAAAATTGAGAGTTAATATTTATTTAACAGAAGATTCTGGTTATTTTTTGGTTCTTTGAAAGATTACGACGAATCAAACTGACATTAAATGATGAAAAAATTACTTCCAAAAATGCTATTGGTCATTTTTACCTTAGCAAGTTTTCAAACTACCGAAGCTCAACTCTTCAAAAAGAAAAAGAAAAAAACCGAACAAGAAGCTCCATCAAAACCAAAAAAAGGAGACATTCAACCTTATGATAAGGTGATTACAAAAGATGCAGAGACTGATGAAGGTCTTTTTCATGTTCACACTGTAGAAGACAAACATTTCTATGAAATTCCGGACTCTTTATTTAACCGTGAGATGTTAATGGTTAGTAGAATTTCTAAAACCGCAACCGGTATAGGTTTTGGTGGTGGAAAAATAAACACCCAGGTACTACGTTGGGAGAAAAAACCTAAAAAAGTTTTACTGCGAGTTGTTTCTTATGGTAACGTAGCTGCAGATTCACTCCCCATACATGAAGCGGTAGTTAATTCAAATTTTGAACCTGTATTATATGCTTTTGATATTAAAGCACTAAATGAAAAAGATTCTCTAAATCCGGCTACGGTAATCGAGGTTGACCCATTATTTACTAAAGATGTAAATGCTTTAGGAATGCCAGATTTTTATAGAACTCGCTACAAAGTAAGTCGTTTAGATGGTGAAAGAAGTTATATAGAAAGTATTAAGAGTTATCCTTTAAATGTTGAAGCTAGGCATGTAAAAACGTATGCTGCTAAATCTGCACCTAGTAATCAAAGTTTAGGTTCAATTTCTATAGAGATTAATAACTCTATGATTTTATTACCAGCTGAGCAAATGAAGAGACGCTATTTTGACAAGCGTGTAGGTTGGTTTGCTCGTGGCCAAGTAGATTATGGTTTAGATGCTCAAGAAAGTAAGCGGGTTACTTATTTAGACAGATGGCGTTTAGAAGTTAAAGATGAGGACATGGCTAAATTTAAAGCCGGAGAATTAGTAGAACCAAAAAAACAGATTGTATACTATATAGATAGAGCTACTCCAAAACAATGGGCTCCTTTTATAAAACAAGGTATAGAAGATTGGCAAGTAGCTTTTGAAGCTGCCGGATTTAAAAATGCAATTATTGCTAAAGACCCTCCATCTGTAGAAGAAGACCCGGAATGGTCTCCAGAAGATGTACGCTATTCTGTGGTTCGTTATTTAGCTTCTCCAATACCAAATGCAAATGGACCTCACGTAAGTGATCCAAGAAGTGGTGAAATTTTAGAATCTGATATTAACTGGTACCATAATGTAATGACTTTATTACGTAACTGGTACTTTGTACAAACGGCAGCAATTAATCCAGAAGCTCGTGGAGTAGCATTTAAAGACGAAATTATGGGAAGATTAATTCGCTTTGTATCTGCTCATGAAGTAGGTCATACTTTAGGTTTACCGCATAACATGGGTAGTAGTGTTGCTTATCCTGTAGACTCATTACGTTCTAAAGAATTTACTAAGAAATTTGGCACTGCACCATCTATAATGGATTACGCTCGCTTTAATTACATAGCACAACCAGGTGATGAAGGTGTAGCACTAATGCCAGATATTGGTATTTATGACAAACATGCTATCAACTGGGGGTACCGCCCAATTTTAGATAAATCTGCTAAAGAAGAAAAGCCTGTTTTAGACAGTTGGATTCTAAAACATGCAGATGACCCAATGTACCGTTTTGGCCATCAACAAGTGGGTGACATTCACGACCCCAGCTCACAAACAGAAGATTTGGGCGATGATGCTGTAAAAGCAAGTTTATATGGTATTGCTAACCTAAAACGTATTGTACCAAAATTAAACGAGTGGATAGCCGAAGATGGTAAAAACTATGATGATTTAGGAACATTATACGGTCAGGTTGTAGGTCAGTTTAATAGATACATGGGTCATGTAGCTAATAATATTGGTGGTGTCTATGAGTACAATAAAACCTTTGACCAAGAAGGAGCTGTTTACACTCATGTAAGTAAAGCACACCAAAAGAAATGTATGAATTTTATTCAAGAGCAATTATTTGAAACTCCTGAATGGATGTTAGATCAAGAGATTTTTAATAAGATTCAATATTCTGGTTCTGTAGAACGTGTTCGCTCTGTTCAAACAAGAACTTTAAACACCATGCTAAGTTTAGGTAAATTGGCAAGAGCTATCGAAAATGAAACTATTAATGGAAGTAATGCCTATACAATTACTAATATTATGAGTGATTTAAGAAAAGGTATTTGGTCAGAAACCAGAACTGGAAAATCTATAGACACCTATCGTAGAAATTTACAGAAAGCACATATAGACAGATTAGGGTATTTAATGACGGCAGAAAACCAACGTAAGCAACCAAGCTTTGGAGGTTATCAAAAATCAACGGCTGTTAACACAAGCCAGTCAGATATTCGTTCAGTAGCTCGTGCGGAACTCAATAATCTAAAACGAGATATTAGAAACGGACTTTCAAGAACCTCTAATAGCATGAGCAGATATCATTTACAAGATGCATTAGAACGTATTGATGCTATTTTGAATCCTAATGGGTAGTAAATAGAAACTGTTTTATCGATGAAAGGGGCAATTTGATTGCCCCTTTTTATTTTTACCTACATAAATAGCCGTTTCACAACATATCTCAATTTTAAGAAAGATAATTTCCTACATTTATAATCCCAAATCACAAGTCTTATGAAATCCTACAAAATCAAGAGCTTTTTTTACTTTCTATTATTTGCTGTAGCAGCATTCTTCTATAATAATATGGAGCAAGAACAAAAATTCCAAGATCAGATAACTACAAGTGAAGTTGTTGATATGGATATGGAAGAACTTGAAGATACCGATTCTAAAGAACCCGACACTCCTATACAATAGCAGATTACTTGTTAAAAGCTTCATAAACTTTTAAATGGTTTTAAACCTATTTGATCCAATAAGGTCATATAGACAAATCATTTAAAATCTATAACATGAAGAATTTAATTTTAACAATGGCATTACTGTTAAGTCTTACAGCAGTTGCACAACATGGTAAGCGCGACCATCACCACAAAAGAGCAAGTGATATGACTGCAGAGCAGTTGGCTACGCTTAAAACAAAAAAGATGGCTTTAGCTTTAGACCTAACCTCAAAACAACAGCAAGAGGTATTAAAGGTTAATCTAGAAGAGGCAGAGTTTCGTAAAGCAAAAATGGCTGAACGAAAAGAAAATAAAGAAGAAGGTGAACGCGAAAGACTGAGCACCGATGAAAAATTTGAAATACAAAATGCGATATTAGAACGAAAGTTAGTACAACAAGAAAAACTAAAAGAAATACTTACCGATGAGCAATTTGAGCTTTGGAAAAAGGCTCGCAATCGAAAAGGTATGCACAGCAAAAAGAAAATGCAGAAAGCAGGTAGAAGAGGATAAATATTTTTTGTTGATTTTGAAAAGCCCCTGATGAAAGTCAGGGGCTTTTTACTTTTACCACACAGTTGTATTAACTACTTTACCAATACTATATTATCGGTTATTTTACAGATATTTT
>CAYTRI010000050.1:12924-16246 GCA_964440105.1 uncultured Flavobacteriaceae bacterium | reverse complement strand
GCTTGCTTATCATAAGCAGCTTTGCTTTTAGAACCAGTAGCTTTATTCTTGTATACAGTTTTTAAAGGAGACTTCTTTTCTTTTCGCATAAATAAGTTTGCTATGCTGTCCAAAAGCTTTGTAAAACCAGCTCCTATATCGTTTCCCTTAAGTAATTGTCTTGCGTATAAATAACCAAGAACTGCGCCTCCCAAATGTGCTATTCTACCCCCAATATTCTCTCCAGAAGCTATCTGCACTAAATCTACCAAAACAAAGAACACGCCAACATACCAAAGTTTCACATTAAAGAAAATAACGCGGACTTCTCGATTCGGTATGTATGCGCAAATAAATATCAACACTGCTGTTACACCAGCGGAAGCACCTATTAGTGCAGAATTGGTGTTAGTTAGTGTTGGAAAAATGTTATAGCTAAGCATAAAAAGTAAACCACCAAATAATACCCCCAAAAAATAAACATTGATAAATCGTTTATTATCAAAAAGTCCTAAAAATATCTTGCCTGTAAAATATAACATTAGCATATTCCAAAAAATATGTCCAAGACCTGCATGAAAAAAAGAATAGGTGACTAAAGACCATGGTTGAGTCAAAAAAATGCCAATATCTTTTGGCAGCTCAAACCATTGCACTATTCCTTGATTTGAAAACCCAAACAATGCTCCAGATAACCCATTCAATAGAAATATTGCCAGGTTTAACGCTATAAGTTTCTCAGCTATGTTAAGACGTGAGAATTGATATTTTAACCCACCATTTACCATATTTAGTTCCAACGGTTTTTATTAAACTGGTTCTTCTTCCAGTACCACATCATTATAAAGCCAACTAATGCGCCTCCTATATGGGCAAAATGTGCAATACCTGTACCTGTATTAGTAACACCAAAGATTAAATCACCTAAAATAATTAAAGGCACAAAATACTTGGCTTTTATAGGAATAGGTAAAAATATCATCATCAATTCTGCATTGGGATACATAAATGCAAAAGCAACCAATACACCATAAACAGCACCAGAAGCTCCAACTGCAGGCGTGTTGAATGCTGAAACCATAGCGTCTACAGAACTCTGGGAGGTTACGGAATACCAGCCTGGACTATATTTTCCGCTGTTTAAAATATCTAGAATTTGATTTTTAGCGACACCAGCTTCTACTAAAGCATTTAAACCATCATTGAAAAAATAATAATTGGACGCTATATGTAATAAGGCTGCACCTAACCCTGCAGAAAAATAGAAAAACAAAAACTTATTTTTCCCCCATGAACGTTCTAAAGGAGAACCAAAAGCCCAAAGCCCATACATATTAAATGCAATATGCATTAGACCACCATGCATAAACATATGGCTAATTACTTGCCATAATTTAAAATTTTCATTCTCTGGAAAATATAACGCTAACCATTGCAATAATTGTTCGCCATACAATTGTGTAGCAATAAAGAATATTACATTTATTATTATAAGGTGCTTTATTGCTTCAGTAAGTCTTCCCATCTAATTAAACTTTTTATCAATCTCATTACCTGAAAGTGTTATGAATGTCATTTTTTGAAATGGACTTAAGTTAGGTTCTTTACAACCAAACAAATCATTTACAAGGGCTATTTGCGAGTTCTGCTCTAATAATTGCCCAGTTTTAATGGCTAAACTTTTACTTAGCGTTTTTGCCATAAGCTCAGCTTGAGTATAACTTTTTGTATCATACCCCTCAGAAATATCTCTTAAAAGTGCTTCCAAAACTGTACCAATTCCACTTTCAGTCATAATACTAGGAATTCCTGTCACTTTAACCGAATCCGTACCAAAATCTAACATAAAACCTAAGCTAGACAAACTCTCATCTATACTTGAAAGTAATGTAATTTCTTTTTTATTGAAATTAAGTTCCATTGGAAAAAGAAGTTGTTGACTAACAGCTTCTTTTACTGTAATATCCTGCAGAAATCTTTCATACAATACACGTTGGTGTGCTCTACTCTGGTCTATAACTACCATTCCAGATTTTATAGTGGTAACGATATATTTGCGTTTTAATTGAAAAGTGATTTGCTCTCCCTGTGAGGTATCATTTTGGCTTTCAAAAATCTCGTCGGTATTTGCTTCAGATTCAAATTCTACGCTACTAAAATTACTTAGATTGATGCCTTCATATAAATCTTCCCAACCTTTTACGCTTTGTTTTTGATAAGGTGCAGTTTGCTTACTTACAGTATTTGTTTTCGAAAATGGATTGAAGTTATTATCAACTACAACTTTTGGCAAAACTGCTTCTTTCTGCTGATAAGCATAAGGAGTGTCTAAGTTACCATCACGTTCAAAATCTAAAACAGGTGCTACGCTAAACTGACCTAGACTGTGCTTAACCGTGGAACGTAAAATAGCATATAAGGTGTTTTCATCATCAAACTTGACTTCAGTTTTCGTAGGGTGTATGTTTATGTCAATGGAAGATGGGTCTACTTCTAAATTTAAAAAATAGCCAGGGTATGTATCAGACTTTATTAAACCTTCAAAAGCAGCAACAATAGCATGATGCAAATACGGACTTTTAATAAATCTACCATTTGCAAAGAAAAACTGCTCTCCCCTGCTCTTTTTTGCAAATTCTGGTTTACTAATAAAACCAGAAATTTTAATAACCTCTGTCTCTTCTTCTACTGGAACTAAGCGTTCATTAATTCTTGTACCAAACACATGAACTATACGTTGTCGAAAATTTTCTGATGGCAAATTAAAGAGCTCCGAACCATTATTATAGTATTTGAATGCAACAGAAGGATGAACTAAGGCTACTCTTTGAAACTCGTCTGTAATGTGCCTGAGTTCTACCTGATTTGATTTTAAAAAATTACGTCTTGCAGGAATATTAAAAAATAAGTTTTTTACTGAAATAGAGCTGCCTTTTGGTGTGACAGCAACTTCTTGAGATACTACCTTACTACCTTCAATTTTTAGTTGAGTTCCAGTTTCTGCATTCTCAGTTCTAGTTTGTAAATCAACATGAGCAATTGCCGCTATTGAAGCTAGAGCTTCTCCTCTAAAACCTTTTGTGCTAAGATTGAATAAATCTTCAGCAGAAGATATTTTTGAAGTGGCATGACGCTCAAAGGATAGCCGCGCATCAGTTTCGCTCATTCCAATACCATCATCAACTACTTGGATTAGTGCTTTACCACCGTCTTTTACAATTAGTTTTATGGAACTTGCTCCTGCGTCAATTGCATTCTCCAATAATTCTTTTACAACAGATGCCGGTCGTTGTACCACTTCACCTGCAGCAATTTGATTGGCTACATGGTCTGGTAAAAGTTT
>CAYTRI010000050.1:0-12824 GCA_964440105.1 uncultured Flavobacteriaceae bacterium | reverse complement strand
GTTGTACCACTTCACCTGCAGCAATTTGATTGGCTACATGGTCTGGTAAAAGTTTAATGATATCTGCCATTAGGGAATAAAAAATATGGATAAATCGAAGTCGATTATAAATAGAAAAATTAATAGTAACACGCCCAAAATAACAAGAAATCTGATTTTTACATTTTTATCACCTTCAGTTTTCAAATCATCAAAAGCAGAAGAAAATTTATTCTTTAACCCTCTCGTTGTATTTGCTGTACTTCTATATTTATCAAGTTTGTGTTCTATCTTATACGGATTACCTTCACCCTTATAATAACGCGGGTTATAATTGAAACTTTTATTTCCTCTAAGTCTTAAAAACTTGCGCATGAAATCCTTTTCCGTGTATACTCAAAGGTACTTAAAATCAAAAAAAAGTATGGATAGCTGCTCACAAAAATTGTTAACAGTAAAAAATGGATGAAAAATGAGAAGTTATTTTCCTAAAACAGCCATTTGTATCGCTGCGATAGCCGCTTCAACCCCTTTATTTCCATGTTTACCACCACTACGGTCTATTGATTGTTGTAGTGTGTCATCGGTAAGTACGCAGAAAATTACAGGAACGTCAAACTGAACATTCAAATCTTTAATGCCTTGAGCAGTTGCTCCACAGACATAATCAAAATGACTGGTTTCACCTCTAATAACACTTCCGATAGCAATTACGGCATCTACATTTTGAGTTTGCACTAATTTTTTACTGCCATATACCAGCTCAAAACTACCAGGAACATTCCAACGGATAATATTTTTTTCCAAAGTTCCACAATCTAACAAAGCTGCAAATGCGCCTTTAAAAAGCTGTTCCGTAATATTATCGTTCCATTCAGAAACAACAATCCCAAATCGAAGATTTTTCGCATTTGGGATTTCATCTTTATTGTAAACCGATAAGTTTTTTATCTCGGTAGCCATTTGCTACTTTTTAGCGAAACCAATTAAGGCATCAATATTACTAGCCTCAGGTGATTTAGAAAATTCATCTTTAATACGCGTAAAATATTCAGATGCTTTATCGTTATAACCCAAATCCATAGCAATTACCCCTGCTTTATATAAAAATCTAGGAGTAGTATAGTCATTGCCGTTGTGTGCTATTGCTTTTTCATAGTAATCCAAAGCTTCTTCAGGCTGATTTAATTGAGAAAATGAATCACCTATTCCTCCTTTTGCTAAAGCACCAAGAATGGCATCATCAGAGGAAAATCCTTCTAAATAAGAAATTGCTTCTTGGTAGTTCTGCTGATTCAAATATGCCATTCCAGCAGAATAAGTTGCTAGGTTGGCAGCTTTAGTTCCTTTGTATTCATCTATAATATCAAGAAAACCATATTTTCCTTCAGCCCCATTAAGTGCTAAATTTAATAAAGAATCTTTAGCAGTCTCATCAGCCATAGCTTGGTCAAAATATTGCTGTGGATAATATAGTTCATTAGCGGCGCTAGCTTCTTTTGGAGTTTGAACAAACTGTGTATAGGCCAAGTAGCCTAATACACCCAATGCAATTACGCCAATTACCCCTAAAATATAGTTCTGGTTCTTAGAAACCCAAGCTTCAGTTTTAGATGCACTTTCATCTAGAGTAGAAAAGACTTCAGCAGTTGTGCTATTCTGCTCATCTATTGATACTTCTTCAGCTTTATTTTTTGGCTTAAAACCTCGCTTTTTATATGTGGCCATTCTTAATTTTATTAATCGCGCAAAAATAAAGGTTTTATCCAAAACCGAAAGGCAAATTATTCGTTATTTTTGGTAGCTACTGTTATTTAAAATCGTCAGATTTTTAAACCACCTATGTTTTTAAAAAGCTTATCCTTAGTAAATTATAAAAATTTCGACTCAAAAACCTTAGATTTTGACCCAACTATTAATTGTTTAGTAGGTAAAAATGGGGTTGGGAAAACTAATATTTTAGATGCTATTTATCATCTATGCTTTGGTAAAAGCTATTTTAACCCTGTTGCTACGCAAAACATAAAACATGGTACAGAATTTTTTATGGTAGATGGAGAGTTTGAAAAAGATAACCGTGAAGAAAAGATTGTATGCAGCTTTAAAAAAGGGATGAAAAAAGTTATTAAACGCAATGGCAAGGCGTATGAAAAATTTTCTGAGCATATAGGTTTTCTTCCTTTAGTCATTATTTCGCCTGCAGATAGAGACCTCATCGTAGAAGGTAGTGATACTAGAAGAAAGTTTATTGATGGTGTAATTTCTCAATCAGACAAAGAATATCTTCAATCATTAATCAAGTATAACAAAATCCTTTCTCAACGAAATTCATTATTAAAATACTTTGCAGTCAATAGAACTTTTGATAATGATGCGCTACATGTTTATGACGAACAATTGCATAATCATGGCACAGAGATATTCCAAAAGCGTTCTCAATTTTTAGAAAGCTTTATTCCAATATTTCAAGAGCAATATGCCAATATTTCTAAAAAAGAGGAAGGGGTATTACTAGCGTACCAAAGTAAACTAGTTGAACATAGTTTAGATAAATTACTTAAGTCTGTTGTAGAGAAAGATAGAGCATTGCAATACACTAGTGTAGGAATACATAAGGATGACCTAGATTTTACGATAGATGGGTATCCTATCAAAAAATTTGGTAGCCAAGGGCAACAAAAATCATTTTTAATTGCTTTAAAACTTGCCCAATTTCATTTTATAAAGAAACAAGCCAAAACTACTCCTATTATACTTTTGGATGATATTTTTGATAAGCTTGATGAAGAACGTGTGGCTCACATAGTCTCTTTAGTTAACAATGAAGAATTTGGACAACTATTTATAAGTGACACACATACAGATAGAACCGAAAAAGTAGTCAAAAAAATAAACCAGAGCTACAAAATATTTAACTTATAACATGAAGCGCTTTCTACTCTTATTCACTATATTTCTTTTAAACGCATGCACAACTTCAGTATCGAAAGAAGAGCTTATAAAATTAAATGGGTATTGGGAAATTATTGAAGTGGAGTTTAGCAATGGTCAAAAGAAATCTTATAAAGTAAACCCTAGTATCGATTATATTGAATTGAAAGAAATGAAAGGTTACAAAAAAAAAGTACAACCCAAATTTGATGGCACTTATAACATTTCTAATGATACTGAACCGTTTACTATTATAGAAAAAGATGGTGTTTTTATGTTTACTTATAAAAATATACTGAGTGAATGGGAAGAAAAACTAATCAGTATAGATGACAATACTTTTATTATCTCAAATGAAGATAATATTACGTACACCTACAAGCGATATGAACCCATAAAGATTCAATGATGGCAAAACGATACAATTCTCATTTGAATTTGGGTGAAGCATTAAATGAATTCATCCAGAAAAACAAACTACAAAAAGGTATAGACAAAGTAGATGCACGTGAGGCTTGGGCCAAATTAATGGGTAATGGCGTTAACAATTATACCACCAGTGTAGAATTAAGAAATGAAACTTTGTTTGTATCACTTTCATCTTCTGTGCTTAGGCAAGAGTTAAGTATGGGGACTTCTAAAATAATTACCCTGCTTAATGAAGAACTTGGAAAGGATTTAGTTAAAAAATTAGTTTTACGGTAATAAAAAAGTTGCTCTTTTTTTTGAGCAACTTTTTTATCTAATTTATTTTAATTCTGATATTTATTTTACATCATCCAAAGCATTTGTAATAAGCGTCTTTAAGTGGGCTTTATGTGCTTTAGACGCTACATCTCCATTAGAATTATTAACCATACTTCTTATTGATTTAAGATTATACAATGCCATCGATTTTGCAGCATTTGAATAGGCCGCTCCAGATTTCGCATCTAAAATTGAAATTAGCTTTTTAGTATATTCCATCTGTAAATTTTGACGGAATGAATTAACATTTCCATAAATATCTGCTGCAAAGACACCTTTATTAAGGGCACTCATAAATTCAGATAAATCATAAGAATTTCCGTAAAGTTCAGAATCTTTAATACGCTGCAAAGTATTTGGATGTAGAATATGACGCATTATATTATTTTGAAAACGAAGAACAGTTGCATGAATTTTAGGGTCTTCTGGGCCACCAAAAAATCCAAATCCTCTTCGTTGTCTTGCCAAATAATTATATAAATCATCTGGAGTATTAAATGCGTCCTTGGAGAATATATAATCGTTTAAGGCTTTCATTGCTCGCTTCTGGTCTTCATATGAGACTGGTGTAAAAGGCTGCGTAGCATCTGGTTGCCCTTGCTGAGCTCTTTCTACATAAACACCTCCAATAAAGCGAGATATTACATTACCTGCTTGTGCATATTGACCCATCAAAATAGCGTGAGCAATTCGCAAATCATTATAACTTTTTCCATTTTCAGCGTAACGGTCTTTTAACTTTCCAAACATACCATTAACCAACTTTATTCTATTAATAGAATACGTTATTTGGTCGTTAGATAAATCTCCAGTATTTACTCTTGGGTCAATAGCTTTTCCTGGGGAGCGCATATCATCAGCATCATTACCAAAAGTAAGTTCTGGTTTAGTGGATAGGCTTAATAAAGCCGCTTTCTCTTGCTCATTTTTAAAGTCTTGATACCCGAATTGAATTGCCCATTCATCATAAGGACCAACAGTAGTACTGTAGTAATGTCCTTGCTTAGAAGGGTCGTTTGTTACATTTATTGCAGTGTAATCCATCACAGATCCAACTAGAGCTTTTCCATTAATAAATTCAGGATTATTCAACTCTTCGGGACTAAACAATTGACTCGCTTTCATATTATGGTTAAGACCTAAAGTATGTCCAACCTCATGCATTATAAGCTCAAGCATTGCTTCCTTTTTTAAGCCTTCCATTGCCAATGGATTTGCACTCGCTAGCTCTATGATTGTTTTTCCAAATTGTGTATTAAAATGCATCATATGACCATAAGAGCAATGTATTTGGTTATTATCCCAATTCCATTTTTCGGAATCTTGATTGGTAGCTGTAATATCATCAAAAAGCTTTTCCACACGAACCCTATTGGTGTGATATACAAATTCTAACATAATATCTGCTCCTAAAATCTGTCCTGTTTTTGGGTTTACAAAACTTGGTCCATAACCACCAAAAGGAGGGTTTGGAGAAGAGGTCCACCTTAATACATTATATCTAATATCTCCTGCATCCCATTTAGCGCTATCTGGTTGAATTTTAACCACCATTGCATTTTTAAAGCCTGCTTTTTCAAATGCTTTGTTCCATTGAAGAACACCTTCCTTTATAGTTTCTCTAAACTCTTTAGGGGTAGAATTTTCAATCCACCATGTTATAGGCTCTACAGGTTCAGAAATAGCTTCATTTGGATTCTTTTTAACTAAGCTCCATCGATGGATTTTATCTCTGTAATTTGTTGAGCTAACAGAAGTCATATCATTTTGGGAAGTAAAAAAATAACCTACCCTTGGGTCATCAAATCTACTTTCATAATCATTATCTGGTAATTTTATAAAACTATGATTAACTGTTATTTGCACATTTCGTCCATCAGTCACCGCATTGCTACCACCGTTTAATACGGACCCTTTAGAATATACATAAGAGACTGAAAGGTCTGTATTCTCTGGATAATTGTTAATCGCTTTAATTTTGGTCTTTTCCTTATTTAAACTCCCTAACGTAAAATCTGTAGGCTTTGTCCCTGGAAAATTTGGCGGTTTTATTTGACCTAGTGTTTCTTTTAGAAACAAATCATTGGCTTTAATAAGGTATTGTCCTTTCTCACTGTCATATGCTTCTACCTTGAAACTGGCTAATGGAGCTTCACTAATATTTGCATTGCTTGATTTTGACAATGCATTTTCTGGGTCGAAATAATAACTTAAATTCTGATAAACAAATTCCAGTTTATTATAATATTTCTCTATGGTAAATACTCGAGAACCTCTATATGCTCCTCTAAAGCTATATGCGTCTGTAACGCCGTCAGCAATTTGATTAAAATAAATATATTCTTGATTTATTTGATCTTCATTAATCAATAATTGAATATCACCACTTACTGTATCTCTGTATATAGTGAATAGACCCTCAATTTTTTTACTTGTTTTTACGAGTTCAGCTACTGTCTTTTTCTTAGACTCTTTTTTCTCTACAGGGGTAGAGGCTTTTCCCTTTTTTCCTTTTTTCTTCTGTGCCATAAGCGAAGAAGAACTTATACATAAAACTAAAACTACAGTGTAAAAAACACGAAGCGATTTTGTAAATTCATTTTTTTTCATAGAACCTGTTTTTTGTTTAAAGTATTTAAAAATTGGGGGAGATTGGGAAAACTAATTCCCTATTGCAAGATATAATAATTTAGAGATTATAGTTTCTAAATAAACTCAAAAAAAAAGCCACCCTTTTAAGGGTGGCTAAACTTTTTAATTATAAAATGTCAACTAATAAACTTCTCTTCCTGCAAAATGAAAAGAACCTTCAATAGCAGCATTCTCATCGCTATCAGAGCCATGTACCGCGTTTTCACCAATACTTGTAGCAAAAAGCTTTCTTATGGTTCCTTCTGCAGCTTCTGCAGGGTTAGTAGCTCCAATTAATGCACGGAAATCTTCAACAGCGTTATCTTTTTCTAAGATAGCAGCTACAATAGGGCCTCTAGTCATAAATTCTACCAACTCACCAAAAAATGGTCGTTCGCTATGTACAGCATAAAATGCCTGCGCATCTCTAAGGCTTAACTGTGTGTATTTCATTGCTACAATTTTAAATCCTGCAGCAGTTATTTTATCTAGTATAGCACCAATATGTCCGTTTTCAACAGCATCTGGCTTAATCATTGTGAACGTTCTGTTTCCTGTCATTTTTTGAAATTTTGGGCAAAATTACGCTTTTTCACTTGTCTTGCAAGTATTAATAGCTTTGTTTTAATTCTTGCAAAACAACCCCATTATCTCCCATAATCTTCATAGAAACTTCTTTTGATTTTAAATTCAGGTCCAACAAACCAAAACTTGGAGTAGCAATAACATCTTTTACACGATATGTGTTATCCTCACCACTAAAACTAGAATACGAATGCGTTAGTCCACTACTAGTAAAGTCTATGAGTGGATAAGCTAATCCATTAATATTAGTCCTTGAAAATTCAGAAATATGCCTGTCTCCAGATAAAACTATTACTCCTTTTGCATTGGATTTAACGATTAACTTCTTTAATTTTTCTACTTCACTAGGGTGGTTTGCCCATTTTTCAAAGCCATGCTCACTAGATAAAAATTGAATACTACTAACTACAAGATTAAAATCTGCTTTTGAACTTGATAGTTCATTCTCAAGCCATTTCCACTGTGCATCGCCTAGTATTGTTCCCTCTCCAACCTCATTCGGTTTATATCTTCTTCCTATTCTGGTATCATTAGTTAGTCCAGTTCTAAAATAACGTGTATCTAAATTGATAATTTTTACCAAACCATCTGGCTTGGATATTAGTTGTGATGAATAAACTCCACTCCTGCTTCTTCTTGGACTATTAATTGGCACATCCATAAAATCTAAAAAAGCTTGTTGGCTTTCTTTCTTTGAAACAAATTCCTTGCCTCCATCATTAAGTCCATAATCGTGATCATCCCAAGTACCTGTTATAAAAACTTGTTTTTTTAAAGATGCATAAGCTGGTACTTTATCCTGCATTTGATAAAACGCTCTTATTTTATCTACTTTATCTGTATCTGCATAAACAATATCTCCGCCCCATATAAATACATCCGGTTTTTGAGCCAAAATATCATCCCAAAAAACATTTTCGCTATCATGCTTGTTACACGACCCAAACGTGACTATGACCTTATCTGTAGAAACAGTATTTGAAGCTGTTTTACATCCAAAGAATAAAGCCAGCACTATAAGTAAGAAAAGAGGTTTCTTCATTTTAAAGAATTTATATACTAACAAAAATAGCATTTCATAAGTTACCTCTGTATTATATTATTGTATCTTTACACGCATGAATTCTGCAGATATAACCACTGTTAAGTCACTGCTTGCAAAGCCCCAAAAGATTGTCATTATACCTCATAAAAATCCTGATGGTGATGCTATTGGTTCGTGTCTAGCATTAGCACATTACTTGAAAGCAACTGGGCAAAACCCCATGATAATTTCACCAAACGATTATCCAAAATTCCTTAAATGGATGCCAAGCGATAATCTAATTTATAATTTTGAACATCAGAATTCGCAATCAAAAAAACTATTAGAAGAAGCTACACTAATTTTTACGTTAGATTTTAATCATTTTTCAAGAACTGGTCAGCTAGAACCCTTCCTATCAGCGTCAAATGCTGATTTTATAATGATTGATCATCACCAACAACCAGATGACTATGCAAAAGTGACCTATTCAGATGTAAAAATGAGTTCTACTTGTGAAATGGTATATAATTTTATTGATGCGCTTAATGGTTTAGATTATATTACAAAGGAAATCGCAACTTGTTTATATACTGGTATAATGACTGATACTGGGTCATTTAAATATTATTCTACAACTAGTAAAACACATAGAGTAGTAGCAAATTTGATTGATAAAGGCGCTAAAAACATGACCATACATCAACAGGTTTTTGATACTAATTCGACCTCAAGATTACATTTACTAGGAGTAGCGCTAAATAATTTAAAAATCTTAAAAGACTACAACACAGCTTATTTTACTATTAGCCAAGAAGAACTGGATAAACACAAGTATAGCAAAGGAGACACCGAGGGATTTGTTAATTATGGGCTCTCTTTAGAAGGAATTAATTTTGCTGTTATTTTTATAGAAAATAAAGAAGAAGGCATTATCAAAATATCATTTAGATCAATTGGAGATTTTTCTGTAAATGAATTTGCACGAAATCACTTTAATGGAGGTGGTCATACAAACGCTGCTGGAGGTAGAAGTGAAGTTTCTATTCCTGAAACAACTAAATATTTTGAATCTCTTTTAGAACAATATAAAGAACAATTACAGTAATGAAATACCTTAGTTTCATAATAGTTTTAATACTTGTTTTAGGCTGTGAAGGGCCTAAGCCAAGAAAACCGGTACATGTAAAATCTACAAGTTCTTATAAGGAATCTATAGAACGGAGTAAAAAATTACTAGCTCAAGAACAAAGCTTAATAAAGAATAGCATTGAAAAAGATTCAATCCGAGAATATTTTGATAGTCCTAACGGATTCTCCTATTTCTACGAAGTTGAAGACCAGAGTAGCACTTACCAACTTAAGCCAAATGATGAGGTTTTATTTACATACACCATAATGACGCTTAAAAATGATACTATTTATAATACTGAAGAAATAGGTTTGGTAAAACATGCTATAGATAAATCACAACTCTTTCCTGGTCTTAGAAATGGGTTAAAATTGATGAAAACATTGGATAAAATCACTTTTTTATTTCCTTCCTCTCAAGGATATGGTTATAAAGGAGATGGTAATAAAATTGGTCCGAACACACCTTTAAAAGCAAGTGTTCAACTTTTAGAGATTAAAAAAAATAAAGACAGTTTAAATTTAAATTAAAGAATAAATGAGAAAGTTAATTTTTGGCGTATTCATATTAACATTAGCCTTTAATTCGTGTAAATCAAGTAAGTATGCAGACTTAGACGATGGTATTTATGCAGATATCCAAACTACTCAAGGAGAAATTGTAGTAAAACTTTACCATAATGCTACCCCAGTTACAGTAGCAAACTTTGTTTCATTAGCAGAAGGTAATAGCCCTTTTGTGTCTGATAGCCTGAAAGGAAAAAAATATTATGATGGTTTAATTTTTCATAGAGTCATGAAAGATTTTATGATTCAAGGAGGTGACCCTTTAGGAACAGGTAGAGGAAATCCAGGCTATAAGTTTAAAGATGAGTTTGTAGATTCTTTAACTCATTCTGGTAAGGGACTACTTTCTATGGCCAATGGGGGACCTAAAACAAATGGCAGTCAGTTTTTTATAACACACAAAGCCACACCATGGCTAAATGGCAGGCATACTGTTTTTGGTGAAGTGGTTAAAGGAATAGCAGTAGTAGATACCATTGCAAATGTTAAGGTTTTAGCAGGAAATAAACCAGAAACACCTGTTGTCATGAACAAAGTGGAAATTATCAGAAATGGTAAAGAAGCTAAAAAGTTTGATGCCATACAGGTAATGACCGACTATTTTAAAGAAGACGAGCTTGCGGCAGCCGCTTTCGAAAAAATGAAAACAGATTTAGCTGCAGAATTTAAAGCTGAAGAAGCAAAAGCGAGTCTAACCGATTCTGGTTTAATGATATTACCTGTAGAAACTGGAAATGGTGAACAACCTAAAATTGGTCAAAAAGTACTAGTTTCTTATGCAGGATATCTAATGAAAGATGGAACACTTTTCGATACAAGTGACCCTGTATTAGCTGAAAAATTTGGTGTTTTAAATGTCCAAAGAAGAGATCGAGGACTTTACGGTCCATCACAGATGGATTATAGCCCTAAAGCTCAATTAGCAGCTGGTTTTAGAGAAGGTCTTTTAACTATGAAAGTAGGCGATAAAGTACGCTTATTTATTCCACCTCATTTAGGTTATGGCGACCGTGATTATGGACCAATACCTGGAGGTTCTACGCTTGTATTTGATTTAGAGATTACAGGTATAGCGGAGTAAAATTATAACTTAAAAAACACTAGCTATGAAGCTTTTAAAATACCATTTCTTGTTGGGGTTTATTTTTTTAGCTTCATTGGTTTGCTGTTCTTCCAATTTATCTACTTCTAAAAATACAAACGAAGTAGGTCAGTCCCAGGAGGAATCAAACAATCCACAAACAAACTTAAGTTCTGTAGTAGAAGAAAACGGTCAACTACGAATTTTGGATGGGGTGTTAGTTAACAAAAACAATATGCCTATCCAATTACGTGGAATGTCATTTTTTTGGAGCCAATGGATTGGTGAATACTATACTCCTGAAACTATAAAGTGGTTAAAAGACGATTGGCAATGTACGGTAGTTAGAGCTGCAATGGCAGTAGATGAGTACAGTGGCTATTTAACTAATCCAGAGGTAGAAAAACAAAAAGTATTTACAGTTATAGATGCAGCAATAGAAAATGGCTTATATGTAATTGTTGACTGGCATAGCCATCATGCAGAAGATTATGTCGAAGAAGCCAAAAGCTTTTTTGCTGAAGTTTCTCAGAAATATGGCGATGTGCCTAATATTATTTATGAAACCTACAATGAGCCTTTGGATGTGAGTTGGGATACTGTTTTAAAACCTTATCATGAAACCATCATAGCAGAGATTAGAGCAAATGATTCAGATAACTTAATTATTTGTGGCACTAGAAAGTGGTCGCAGCGAGTTGATGAGGTCATAAATAATAGAATAGACGACCCAAATGTTGCTTATACTCTTCACTATTATGCTGCTACTCATAAACAAGAATTAAGAGATTTAGCACAAACTGCACTAGACAATAAGGTTCCCATTTTTGTTACAGAATATGGTATAAGTGAAGCTTCTGGTGATGGTTCTATTGATAGTGTTGAAGCTGAAGCATGGTGGAGTTTTCTAGATAACAACAATCTATCTTGGTGCAATTGGTCTATTGCAGACAAAGAGGAACTTTCAGCAGCGTTAAAACCAAATGCAAGTACTACTGGAGGTTGGCCGTTAAATATGCTTACTACGTCTGGCACAATGGTTCGAGAAGAGCTAAAAAAGAAAAATCCTAAGTTTTAAATATTCTTCAAAAAGTGTATGAAGCCAAGAATAAAAACAGGACTAGCACTTTCAATAATCCCACAAATAATCTTTGTTAAGTGGTTTGGACGTTATCCTGATTTGGTTGAAAAATATTATAGTGAAGGTATATATCCTGGTATCTCTAAGTTTCTTAGAATACTCTTTGGTTGGATTCCTTTTTCAATGGGAGACATTTTTTACACCGTTTTAGGAATTGCTATTATTCGCTATATCTACTTAAATGGAAAATCATTTAGAAAAGAACCCAAAAGTCTTTTACAACATATTGGTTTAACACTATCGCTAGCCTATTTTATCTTTCATTTATTCTGGGGAATGAATTACTATCGTATTCCTATTGAAGAAAAATTCGGGATTGAGAAAACTATCTACTCTATTGAAGAGTTAGAAGCTTTTACAAAAAAACTCATCTCGCAAACTAATAGCATTCAATACACCTTAGCAAAAGATTCGACAAAGGCCGTAGAAATTAAATTATCTAAAGAAGAAATTTTTGATATTACCGTATTGGGTTATAGGGATTTTACTAAAAAATATCCTGCATTCAAATACCAACCCACAAGTCTAAAAACATCTTTATATAGCTTACCACTTACCTATATGGGATATGGTGGTTACTTGAACCCGTTTACAGGCGAAGCACAAGTAAACGGCAAAATGCCAATAATAAGATTCCCAACAGTAAGTGCTCATGAAATAGGGCATCAAATAGGATACTCCTCTGAAGCAGCTACTAATTTTATTGGGTTTCTGGTTACCTCAAGAACAATGAACTCAAATTTCGTTTATGCAAGTAAAAGCCATGCCTTGGCTTATGTACTTTTAGATTTAAAACGTTTAGATGAAGAAAAATTCAATGAAGTTTGGAAAACTCTAAATACAGGCGTTAAGAAAAACTACGAGGAAATTAGTGTCTTCTGGGAGAAATATGAGAACCCTACCGAACCAATATTTAAATGGGCATTCAATGCTTTTTTAAAGGCAAATAGCCAAGAAGAAGGAATTAAAAGTTATAATTCTGTAGTAGGTCTACTTATTAATTATGA
>CAYTRI010000049.1:10486-16459 GCA_964440105.1 uncultured Flavobacteriaceae bacterium | reverse complement strand
AAATGGTGAAGATGGGTAAAAAGAAAAATATGACAAAAGGAAGTTTAGAAATAGTGTCATTTAACCAAGTTCCTGGCTGTCTCCAAGCCCTTAAACTACTTTTTGAGGCATTAAAGGCTAATTTTGTATTCCAAGAATCATCTATATCATATTTTGCTTTTGCATCGGCATAGCTACTTATAGAATCCCTTCGAATCATTAAAAAGAAAAATTTCATTTTACTGAGAAGTCCACTATCAGAATCTGCTTGTATTTTTTTGTAATAAGCACGTGGATTAGCGTCCATTAAGGAATCATTTTTTCTTTTCTTTTGCTCCCCTTGTTTTATGTAGTATCCTAAAGAATCCAAACCTGAAATGTTATTGTCAATTTCTGGGTTATTAGTTTTTATAGAATCTAGACTACTAAAAAGGTTGTCTAACCCTTCTTCAACTTTAATACTATCATTTTTTATTTCTTCAGCGGTTTTGTCATCATCAAATGAAAAGGATAAGGGTCCGGTTTGACGCATTTTTTCATCTAATTTTAAATCATCAATACTAGAAAAAGCACCACCATAACTCACCATTAAAAAGTATAAGAAGGCAAGTGTTAAAAGAAACCGGAATGGGTTGGTATAAGAAATTCGCCTTCCTTTAATATAATCTTTAGTAATTGTACCTGGCTTTATCAGCATAGCGTATAGCGTAGCTAATAGTTTAGAATCGTAGTTGATTAAGTTTGAAAGAAACTCATCAAAAAAATCTTTTAAAGTTAATTTCTTTATGCTATTGGCTTGTGAGCAGCTAGGACAATACTTGTCACTCATATCCAAGAGGTGACCGCAATTAAGACATTCGGTGCCTCTAAACTTAAGTTCATAGCGACCTCTGGTTATTAGACCTTTTTCTTCTCCCTCTGCCATTTGGTTGGTTCTGGGATTAAAGATAATTTAATTACTGATATTTCTTGAATTTGCAGTGCCAATACCTATGATACTATCATACATATCGCCAAAATTTCTATAGTATACTAATATGAGATAGTTGTTTTCAGTAAAATGAGAGTTTCCAGAAACACTATTTAGGTTTACCACACCTTCTTTATCTTGAGTTACATATTTGTAATTGTAAAAACCTTGTTTGAATGGATACATTAATTCTAATTTGCCAGTATCTTCATTATAAACCATTTTATTATCCTCGCCCAGTTCATAATTATTGAACTTGCCAAAAACATAAATGTCATCCAAACCCATTTCTGGATTGTAAGGAAGACTAAAATGAACTTTGGTATATTCCGCTTCGCGGGAGATGTCTTCTCCTTGTAATGTTCTAACCACAAAATCCCCATTTATATCTGGGAAGTAAGTGTATTCTCTATCATATCTATATTGATTTGTAAAAAGATAGTGGTTGTATAATTCTTTAAACTCAATTTTAGAAATTGCAAAGGAAGGAGCTCGTAAATCTTTTGTGTCAAAGTTTAGATATTCATTACCACCATAAAAACTAGTTTCTTGATCATACTTATAAACCAATTCGTTGCCTAAAGTAAATTGAGGTTTAATATCGTAAATAGCCGTTGGCCAAAAATGATTTTGAATAATAGCAATTTTCACCTCTTTTTTTGGATTCACAACTTCAAAGCCAGAGGTGTTTATGCTAAATTGAACTACTTGCTTTTCATTTAAAAAATTAAAATCTCTCGAGCGTTTTACTACGCCTCCAACTGTAACGGCATCTTGGTAAATTACAAAACGACGTGAAAATTGTAAAGTGTTCTTAGCGTTATAAACTTCAATCAAATAATTACCACTCACTTTAAATTTAAGTTGATTATTTGGTAGTGTTAGTCTGTAATTAGAGTAGGGCTGAAGTGTATTATAGCTATTCTCGTAATTAATAATTCTTTGATTGTCCGTACCTATTATATATTGTGATTTTAACAATTGAGAAGGAGTCCAATCATAATCACAATGCACTATTTTAAAATAATAATCTTGCTCACTGGCAGTAATATCATCAAACTCTAATAGCATTTGTTCACCTAACTTAATTACAGGAAACTGGTCTTCAGTAGGGCCCTTAAAAACAATAGTTTTTATGTTATAAGGTGGATTTACTTCTTCTTGTACTTGTGCAAAAAGGTTTAAAGTAAAAAAAAGCAGCAAAAGCTGTTTAATGAAAAAGCGCATTCAAAGCATATTTTGATAGTAAAGGTAAACAAAAAGCATGCCCAACAAATTTAGGTCGATGTAATACCAATTTTCTAGTCAATTAATTATAATAATAATCGTTTTAGTAGTAAATTTGCAAGCAATTTTGTTAACGAAAGGTCCACACTAATATGTCTAAAGACATCCGAATAAAAAAAGGGTTGAATATTAACCTTGTCGGGGCTGCTGAGCAAACTACATCTAATGCTGTTTCTAGCAACGTTTATGCCCTTAATCTTGATGATTTTCACGGAATTACTCCTAAAATGTTGGTTAAAGAAGGTGCTGAGGTAAAAGCGGGAGAACCAATTTTTTACAATAAGAATATTGAAGATATGCGCTTTGTTTCTCCAGTTAGTGGAGAGATAGTTGAAATTGTGAGGGGTGCTAGGCGACGTATTTTGACAATTAAAATTCTTGCCGATAAGGAACAAAGTTATCAAAAAGGTAAAGCAATAGATGTTGACGCCGTTGATGCAGCATCCATAAAACAAGCATTGTTACAATCTGGTTGTTGGCCCTTTGTAAAACAGCGACCCTATGCCGTAGTTGCTAATCCGGATGCAACTCCAAAATCAATCTTTATTTCTGCGTACACCACTGCACCATTGGCTGCAGACACTGATTATGTTTTAAGAGGTAAAGAAAAAGAATTACAAGCAGCTGTAACAGCGCTTTCGAAAATGACTCCTGGTCAAATTCATGTTTCTGTTGGTAATACAGAAACATCTCCATTTACTAATATAAATGGTATTACGATTCATAAAGTTTCTGGTCCGCATCCAGCTGGTTTAGTTGGAACGCAGATTAATAAACTAGATCCTATTAATAAAGGAGAAGTTGTTTGGACAGTTGCTCCAGAAGACTTAGTAATCATAGGAGAGTTTTTATTGACAGGTAAATTTAATGCTGAAAGAACAATCGCTTTAGTTGGTTCAGCGGTAAAAGCACCAAAATACTACACTACAAAAATAGGTGCTGAGATTTCTACATTCTTATATGCTAGTGGCGTAAATAATGAAAATTTCAGACTTATCAATGGAGATGTGCTTACAGGTGCAAAAGTTAGCCCAGATGGACATCTAGGGTTTTATAACAATACAGTTACAGCTATACCAGAAGGCGATGATTATGAGTTTTTTGGGTGGAACAAACCTGTTTTTAATAAAATTTCTTCCACGAGAGCATTAACGTTCTCATGGTTGAATAAGAAGAAAAAATACGACTTAGATACAAATACTAATGGAGAGCATAGAGCTTTTGTAGTTACTGGAAAGTATGAAGAAGTTTTTCCTTTAGATATTTATCCATTACAATTATTAAAAGCTTGTATGGTTAAAGATTTGGATGAAATGGAACAACTTGGTATGTATGAAGTTGCTCCGGAAGATTTTGCGTTGACCGAATTTATTTGCATCTCTAAGCAACCACATCAGCAGATTATAAGAGAAGGACTAGATTTAATGTACCAAGAAATAGGATAAAAATGGGCATGAAAGAAAAATTACATAAGCTTAAGTTAAAGTATCAGGGTAAAAAAATGGCTCCGGCCTTTAATGCCATTCATACTTTTTTATACTCACCTAATGAGACTACCCACTCTGGAAGTCATGTTAGAGCAGTAGACGACTTAAAAAGGACAATGAATACGGTTATTATGGCCTTAGTTCCTTGTTTGATTTTCGGAATTTTTAATGCAGGTTACCAGCATTACTCAGCAATAAATGGCTTTCCAGCAGATTTCTCTGTAATGGAACACTTTATTACTATGGATAATTTCTGGATAGGAGCTATTACAGTCCTTCCTTTGGTAATTGTTTCATACGGTGTTGGACTTTTAATAGAATTCATTTTTGCTGTAATAAAAGGACATGAAGTAGAAGAGGGCTATTTGGTTACTGGTATGCTAGTACCTTTAATTGTTCCTGTAGATACACCACTTTGGATGTTAGCTGTAGCAGTTGCATTTGGAGTTGTAATTGGTAAAGAAGTTTTTGGAGGTACAGGAATGAATATTTTAAATCCTGCATTAACAATAAGAGCTTTCTTATTCTTCGCATATCCTACTTGGATGAGTGGTGATAAGGTATGGGTGCACGGAGCAAAATCTGGAGTCACTCAGGCAGGGTCTACAGATGCAATTTCTGGTGAAACCATATTAGGGTATTTGGCACAAGGTAACGATGTTGGAATTGCAGCTAAGTACGATTTATGGGATATGTTTTTTGGATTTATTCCTGGTTCTGTGGGTGAAACGTCTGCATTTCTAATTCTTTTAGGAGGTTTGTTTTTGATTTTTACAAAAATTGCAAGTTGGAGAATCATGGTAAGTGCAGTTTTAGGTTCCTTAGCAATGGGATTAGTATTTAACGGTATTGTTGAATATGAATTGATTCCTTCATATAGTAAGTTCTATGGATTGATGGAGTTTACTTTCTGGAAACACCTTATAGTAGGTGGTCTAGCCTTTGGTATTGTCTATATGGCTACGGATCCAGTAACTGGCTCACAGACAAATAAGGGGAAATGGATTTATGGATTCTTGATAGGTTTTATATCTGTAATGATTAGAGTCTTTAATCCTGGATATCCAGAAGGTGTATTTTTAGCAATATTGTTAATGAACGTATTTGCACCAACTATTGATCATTACGTAGTTCAGGGTAATGTGAAAAGAAGAATGAAGCGATTGAAAAATGCAACGATTTTTCCAAAACCTTCAGACGGTAAAGCTGAAGAACTTAAAGTAGAAACTGTTTAATTATGGCTATCAATACAGAAAAAAACGGATATACCATCATATTTGCCATTGTTATGGTCATTGTAGTTGGTTCACTTTTAGCCTTTTTGGCTTCAAGTCTTAGTGATAGAATAAAAGAGAATGAACGGTTTGAAAAGCAACAGAACATTCTTTACGCAATGGGTGTAAATGAAAACACGCCAGATAGTGGTGTTAATTTTATACCTACGGATGTTGTCGAAGATAAATTCAATCAGAATGTAAAAGAACAATATGTTTTAATCGATGGTGAGATTAAAAAGGACGATGGTGCTTTTTCTTTAGATGTAAAAAAAGAAATATCAGCATTCAAAAAGGGTGAACAAGCAAGATTACCCATATTTGTAGGTGAAAATGATGGTGAAAATGTTTATGTACTGCCCATGTATGGCAAAGGATTGTGGGATGCTATTTGGGGCTTTATTTCCGTTGATAAAAATATGGTAGTCCAAGGAGTCTATTTTGATCACAAAGGAGAAACCGCAGGCTTAGGAGCTAATATTAAGCTTCGTTTTTTTATGGATGACTTTATTGGGGAATCTTTATTGAATGATGGTAGTTATTCAGGCATTACCGTTTCAAAAACCAATAACGACCCATTAAACGAAGATAAAGAAGATAATGAGGTAGATGCCATAGCAGGTTCAACAATTACTGGTAATGGAGTTACGGCTATGATAAAAGAGACTTTAAAAGCATATAAGCCTTATTTAGAAACAATCAGAAACAATTAAGATGGCACTATTATCAAAAAAAGATGCAAATCTAATATTAGACCCATTAGCAGATAATAATCCAATTACTATTCAGGTTTTGGGTATTTGTTCAGCTTTGGCGATTACAGCAGAGTTGAAAGCTTCTTTAGTAATGGCAATCTCGGTAATATTCGTAATGGGTATTGGAAACGTTGTTATTTCATTGCTTAGAAACCTAATTCCTTCTAAAATTAGAATTATTGCGCAGCTTATTGTTGTTGCTACTCTAGTTATTGTTGTTG